>JBBQYD010000406.1:0-5169 GCA_038209025.1 Verrucomicrobiota bacterium
GTCCCCAGGTCCGACGGCACGGGGAATTGGAGAAATTCCCTGGAACCGGAGAACACCGTTTGCATCTGTTCAAAGTAGGGCACGTCATCGGTGCGGAGGAAGACGGCGCCGCCAGGTTTGAGTGTGCGTGAAGCCAGGGCGGGGAACCGCTCATTGATCAGCCGGTGACGGGCATGCTTGCGCTTCGGCCAAGGGTCAGGGAAGTAGATGTGCAGAGCGTCAGTCTGCCCCGGGGGAAGGAGGAATTCGAGGAAATAGGCAGATTCGATCCGGATGACGCGCAGGTTGCGGAGTCCGGCACGCCGGCCTTTGCGGTCCAGTTTGCGGACTCGGCCCAGAAGACGCTCAATTCCCAGGAAGTTGCGCTCCGGATGCGAGGTGGCGTAGTCCCGGAGGAAAGAGCCATCACCACTGCCTAGTTCCACCTCCAGCGGCTGCGTCCGGGAATATAGGGCACGCATGTCCAACGGCTCCAGAATGGACGGGAGTTGGTAAATCAGGGACTCAGACGGTACCACGGTTTGCATCGCCCATTCCTATGACTTAGCAGCGTGCATTTGGCAATGAAATCGTTTTGCGACTCATCTCCCCCAGTGGTAATTGGGAATTGAATTTCGAGAATGTGCCATTTGCAATTGGGGCCAGGGGCGGCTCCGGGCTTGCCAAACCCTGTGGTTTGGCCAAACTCCGGCAATGCAATCACACGAACTGTTGCGGGAGATTTTTCAGGCGTGCAGTCCTAAACAGGTTGCGGGCGATTTGGGGTTGTCGTTATCAATGATCTACAAGTGGGCGGAGCCGCCCGATGAGGCGGCGGGGAGCGGGAGCACGAACCCATTGGATCGAGTTGAGGCGTTGTTGCGCTGCACCAGAGATGAGCGATTGGTGCAATGGCTTTGCCAGCGGGCCGGCGGATTCTTCATCCGCAATCCCAAGACCGGCAATACTCCGCATCCCTCGTTTCTAATCCCTGCGACCAACGAGATTGTGCAGGAATTCGCTGATTTGCTGGCGGTGGTGGCGGTGGCGGCGGCGGATAGTCACATCAGCGAAAAGGAGGCGAAGCAAATCCGCGCCCGCTGGGAGGAACTTAAGTGCGTTACCGAAGGGTTCGTGGCGTGTTGTGAACAGGGCAATTTTACAGTCGTGCGAGAACGAATAGCGGGCGGTGAACAAAGGAAGCCCGGCGAGCCGTCTTAGCCCGATTTTCATTGGACAACGCTGCGCCGCCGCTACAGATTGAGCCCATGGTTGCTGTCCATTCCACGATGTTGCCGCTGGGAACCCAGGCGCCGGATTTTGAGCTGCCGGATGCCACGGGGAAACGGGTTTCTTTAAGCGATTTTAAGGGAGCTTCCGCGTTAGTGGTTGCATTTCTGTGCAATCACTGTCCGTACGTGAAGCATCTGCGTGAGGCCCTGGCGCAGCTTGCTCGCGATTATCAAGCCCGCGGCGTCGCGTTCGTGGGCATCAGTTCCAACGACGCCGTTCGATATCCTGCCGATGGTCCGGAGGAGATGGCCAGGGAGGCCAAGGCTGCCGGCTACGTTTTCCCTTACGTGCATGACGAGACGCAAGCGGTTGCCAAAGCCTACCGCGCGGCTTGTACGCCAGATTTCTATGTGTTCGATCAGGCAACGCGCTTGATTTACCGAGGCCAGTTCGATGAAAGCCGTCCCGGCGGCAACCAGCGCCCGACGGGGCGCGATCTGCGGGCCGCGCTGGATGCTGTTTTACAGGGAAAGCAAGTGCCTGTTGATCAGAAACCAAGCATCGGCTGCAATATTAAATGGAAACCGGGCAACGAACCCGAATGGTTTGCCTGATGTTTGGGGAGGCGCGGAACGGTCTGCTTGGGTTGGAGGTAGTCAAAACCTGTCTTGTGGCTGGCAAATAAAGCAAAAGCGTTGCCCGACCCTCCCGACTCTGCTACCCTTAAGCGGTTTGGACGAAGCCGCCCGGGCACGGTTCCGAGCCAAACCTAAATTGATGAGTATAATAACCAATTCGCCACCCTCACCCGCCTTGGAGCGGCCACCCGGTGCCATTGATTCCGTGCCCCCAAGCGGTTCAAACCGCCAACGGTTTCTGGACGCGTGCCATTGCCGTCCGGTGGACCGTCCGCCCATCTGGCTCATGCGCCAGGCGGGGCGCGCGTTGCCCGAATATCGGGCGTTGAAAGAGAAATATACATTTCTGCAACTGGTTCAGAGCGCAGAACTTGCAACCGAGGTTACCCTTCAGCCGATCCGCCGATTCGATTTTGACGCCGCCATCCTGTTTAGTGACATTCTCGTGATATGCGAGGGTCTCGGGCAGAACTACGTGTTTCGCGAGAAGGGCGGAATTGAGATGGAGTTTTTGCTGCAAAACGCCGCCGATGTGGAGCGTTTGGATGTCTCGGCAGTTAACGGGCGGCTGAGCTATGTGGCGGAGGCCTTGCGCCTGATCAAGCGGGAGTTAGCCGGTCGCACGGCGCTCATCGGCTTTTCCGGCTCACCTTGGACCCTGGCTAATTTCATGGTGGAAGGCGGCGGGGTAAAGGAATACACGAAGGCAAAGGCGCTGTTCTATTCCGATCCGAAGCTTTACGGGCGCCTGATGGAAAAGCTGACGGCTGCCATTACCGGGTATTTGCGCATGCAAATCGAGGCCGGGGCGGAGGCGGTACAGATTTTTGACAGCCTGGCTGGCGGCCTGGGCGATGGTCAATGGGAAGCGGCATCTGGCCAATGGCTCCGCCAGATCATCAAGGGACTCGGCCGGAAGGTGCCCGTCATCGTCTTTGCCAAAGGCGCACACGGAAACTGGTCTGAGCTGCAACACCTCGGGGCGCAAGTCCTGGGAGTGGATTGGAATGCCCGTTTGGCGGAGGTCCGAAAACGGCTGCCAGCGGACGTCGGGGTTCAGGGAAACCTTGATCCTTTCCTCTTAACCACTACGCCCGAAGCAGTCGCCGCGGAGGCGAACCGAATTTTACGCGAGATGAAAGGGCTGAACGGGCATATATTCAACTTAGGGCATGGCGTCCCGCCGGGCGCAAAGCTCGAATGCATCGAGGGCCTGGTCAACGAAGTGCGGGGTTTCAAATGAGCATGCTGAAAGTCGATCTGGACCTGATCCGGAAGTATAACGTCCCGGGGCCGAGGTACACGTCCTACCCACCGGCGACCCATTTCACGGAGGAGCTTTCACCGGAGACTTTGGTGAAGAGAATCCTGGAGAACAACCGGACGCAGCGGGATTTGTCCCTGTACTTCCACCTGCCGTTTTGCTATTCGCTTTGCTGGTATTGTGGCTGCACGACCGTGATTACTTCCGACCAGAAGAAGAGCGGAGATTACGTTCAATACCTGGAAAAGGAGATGGATCTGGCCAAGGCGTTGCTCAACCCGGGGAGGAAAGTGGTGCAGATGCATTTCGGCGGGGGCACGCCCACCTTTTCATTGCCAGATGAGATCCGGCGTTTGGGGGAGATGATTCATAAGCGGTTTAATTTCGCCGAGGATGTGGAAGCGGGCGTGGAGGTGGACCCGCGCCGGTTGACCCGCGAGCACCTGGTGGCGCTGCGGGAGGTTGGGTTTAACCGCGCCTCGATGGGGGTGCAGGATAATGACCCGGTCGTGCAAAAGGCGGTGCATCGGATTCAGCCCTTCGAAATGACGTGCGAGAGCGTGGGGTGGTTGCGCGAACTGGGGTTCGAATCAGTGAATATCGATCTTATATACGGGCTGCCGTATCAAACGCCCGCCTCGTTTGCCAAAACCATCGATGAAACGCTGTCCCTGAAGCCGGATCGTTTTGCGGTATTCAATTACGCACACGTGCCGTGGATGAAGCCGGCGCAGAAGATCCTGAAGCCGGAAGCGCTGCCGTCACCGGAACTGAAGCTGGAGTTGTTGAAGCTGACGATCGAGAAGCTGACGTCAGAGGGTTATGTGTATATTGGGATGGATCATTTTGCGCGGGCGAACGACGAATTGGCGGTGGCGCAGAAGCAGCGAACGCTGCAGCGGAACTTCCAGGGTTATAGCACGCGGTCAGGGTCGGACATTTATGCGTTTGGGATGTCGTCGATTTCACAGGGGGAGGATTTTTACTGGCAGAACGAAAAAGATTTGCCGGATTACTACCGGAAGCTGGACGAAGGGAAACTGCCATTGCACCGGGGCTACATCCTGACTGACGAGGATAAGGTCCGGCGGACAACCATCATGCGATTGATGTGCGATCTGGGAATCGATTATCGGGTGTTGTCGAAGCTAACCGGGGTAAATTTTCAGGAGCACTTTGCAGCGGAGATCGACTCGCTGTACGATATGGAGGCGGATGGCTTGCTGGTGAAGACGCCGGAGGGGATTGTGGTGAGCGACCTCGGGCGGTTGCTGATTCGAAACATTGCCATGCGATTTGACGCTTACGCCTCGACCCGAAAGGAGAACCGGTTCTCGCGCACCATATGAGGCCTGTGGCAATTATTGGGGGCGGCATAACGGGGCTGACCGCGGCCTTCAACTTGCAACGCCAGGGATTGCCGGTCACGCTTTACGAGGCGACCGATCGGCTGGGGGGCGTGATACAGTCGGTGCGGCGCGATGGATTTCTGGCGGAGTTTGGTCCAAACACGATTTTAGAGACGTCGCCGCTTATTACGCAACTTGTGCGGGATGCGGGGTTGGAGAAAAGGCGCCTGGACCCGCACCCGAGCGCGGCAGCGCGGTATGTGGTGCGCTACCAGCGGCCCATCGAGATGCCGGGGTCGCCGCTGGGTTTTTTTACCACAGACCTGTTTTCGTTGCGGGCGAAACTGGCCGTGTTGCGGGAGCCGTTCGTTCCGGCGCGCCGCGATGGCGTGGAGGAGAGCGTGGCTCAGTTTGTGATCCGGCGGCTGGGGCAGGAATTTCTGGATCACGCGATTGATGCGCTGGTGGCCGGGGTTTACGCGGGCGACCCATACAAGCTATCGGTGCCGCAGGCATTCCCCAAGCTGGGTCAACTGGAGGACAAGTATGGCTCGCTGATAAAGGGACAAATTCTCGGGGCGAGGGAGCGGAAGAAACGCGGGGAGGTGGCGAAGGATCGCGCGCCAAAGTTTTCCTTTGATGAGGGCTTGCAGGTGCTGCCGGATACGCTGGTCGAGCGGTTGGGGACGGCCGTGCGGCGTTCGAC
>JBBQYD010000407.1:0-5166 GCA_038209025.1 Verrucomicrobiota bacterium
GCAGCTTGAGTTTCTTGCAGCCATGCGGAAACGGTTCGTTTTCGAGTGAGAGAATCGCCCGGGCAATTCGGATCTGCATCTGTGTCGGAAGTCGGGAAAGCTCCTTGCGGGCGTCGCGCGCGATTTCGACGTGCCAGTTCACGCGCTGATTTTGAGTTGTTTCAAGGCTTGGCGGAAAGGTTGGCGGCGTTGGTGGCGGCGGGCTTCGAGGGCAACCGTGTCGGTGATGTCCTCGGAAAGCTCCTCGTCCGTCAACATCCGTGTCAACACCGCTTCACGCTGGCGGGGCTTCAAGGTTTTGAAGGCCATCACGAAAACTTCGGCTGCGGCTTCGATTGCACTCACCGAGCGCACTCTCGCCGATGCGATGCAAAATCACAAGCTGGAACATCTCCTTGCCTTCACGGGCTACTGGCGCGCGCTTGTAAATGACGCTCCGCGGGTGGGTTCGCGAGCTATGATTTCCAGGCAGGCCAACCCGGCCTGATTCACCTTGACGTTCCGCATCAGCCCGCGCACCGTGACGCGAGTCTGCCAACCCTATTCATGCTATGAAAAAAATCGTTGCTGGTGTCGGATTGTTGGTCCTTGTCTGCGCGCTTTTCCCGGTCACCGGAGTGGCCGCGGAGAAGCCGGTGAAAATCCAGGTGCTGCTGCTCACCGGCGATGACGCGATGCCGGCGCATAATTGGGCGGAGGTGTCGCAGGCCATTCGCGAAGTGCTGGTCGGAACCGGCAAATTCGATGTTCGCCTGACCGAAGACCCCGGGGTCCTGGAATCGAAGGCCAGCCTCGGGCGTTACGACCTGATTTTTATGCACCTTTACAACGCCAAGACGCCGACGTTAACCGGCCCGGCGAAGGAGAACCTGTTGGAATTCGTGAAGGGCGGCAAAGGGTTTGCGGTGTCGCATCTGTCGAGCGCATCTTACAAGGAATGGGATGAGTTCAAGAAGCTTTGCGGCCGTTACTGGGTGATGGGCACATCCGGCCACGGGCCGCGCAGTGAGTTCCAGGTGCGCATCGCCAATACGAATGACGCCATCGTGCAGGGCATAAGCGATTTCAAGGCCGACGACGAACTCTATGCGAAGCTCCAAGGCGACGCGCCGATCAATGTGCTTGTGCAAGCGGACTCGGATTGGAGCAAGAGAATCGAACCGCTGGCGTTCACGCTCAACTATGGCCAGGGGCGAGTCTTCCACCAGGCCTTTGGGCACGATGGCAAGGCGATCAAGAATCCGGCGGTGGCACGCCTGATCAGCCGCGGCTGCGAATGGGCGGCCAAGGGACAGGTGGAATAGCCCCGTTTGTGGGAATCAATGATAGTCGCAGGATTGCGCCGAACATTCTTTCATGTTTAGCCAAGCCAGTGACGGGATAACGGTCAAAAGCGCGGATTCTGTTTGTTCGGAGTCGGGCGTGTGCGCACCGCACCTTTCAACCCGGCCTTCTGGCCCAAGCCACGCACCACCCTGCAAAGGCCTGCATCGGATTAAAAATATTGCTGCCTGCAGGAATTTCTTTTAGATTCCTGAAGGATGGGCAGTGCCAGGTTGTATCAGTCGCGGGCCACAGTTATTCAGGCTGGGGCCCAAGCGCACACTGTAACCCCCTGTGATGCTCGCCACGGCCAGTTTGGAGAATCTAACGGAATGCCAAAAGTAAAACTCGGTTCAGTGAGCGAAGGAATGGTGGTGGCAGTGGACGTCAAGAACATGGACAATATGCTGCTGCTACCCGCCGGCTGTGTCCTGACGGAAAAGCATATCGATATCCTCAACGCCTGGGGCATCACCGAACTGCAGGTTGAGGCGGGTGGCCCGGTGGAGGAAGTTGGCGATGTCCTCGAGCAGTTGCCGCCCGGAACCCTGGAGCAACTCCGTGGCGAGTTGGCCGCCCTGTTTTGGGAGCCTATCGACAAAGGTCCCATTCAGGCAGAGGCCTTCGACCTCCTCCTGCGGCGCAAGGCCAAACAGTTAGCAAACCCATCCTGCCAATCCCCTCGCCGTGAACATTAAACAAATCACTGAGGGCCTCCCCAATTTTGGGTCCTGTGCCGGGGTTATCGCGGAAGTGGAGGCGGTGGTGAACAACGCCAATAGTACCCTCGCCAACCTTGGGGAGGTTATTGAAAAAGACCCCGACCTTTCCGCTCGCTTGCTTCGCCTGGGTAACAGCGCTTTTTTTGGATTTGCCAACCGCCTCGAAACGGTTTCCGATGCCATCAGCCTCATCGGCATCCAGCAGGTCCTCGACTTGCTTACGGCGTCCAATGTGATCGAGGCCTTCGAAGGCATTTCTCCGGAGCATGTCAGCATGGAGTCCTTTTGGAAGCACAGCCTCGCGTGCGGCATCGGCGCTCGCTGCCTGGCCATCGCCCGGCAGTTGCCTGGAGCCGAAAAATTCTTCGTGGCTGGGCTGCTCCATGACTTGGGCCGGTTAGTGGTGCTCACCCGGGTTCCCAAGAAAGCCAACGAAATCATGGTGCTCTATCGCAGCCGGCGGATCCTGATGCGGGATGCCGAACGGGAGGTGCTTGGTTTTGACCATGCTGAAATCGGGGAGGAACTCCTGCGGACTTGGCATTATCCCGTAAATCTGGTCCAAGCTGTTGCTCATCACCACACCCCTATGGCTGCCGGTTTCTTCCAATTGGAGAGTTCTGTGGTCCACTTGGCCGATTACCTCGTGCATGGCATGCAGATCGGCAATTCCGGTGAGCGTTTCATCCCGCCTTTGTCCACAATGGCGTGGGCCCGCGTCGGCTTGACCGCGCCGGTGCTGGAATCGGTCATGGAATCTATCGACGAACAAACCGCCGCAGTTTACGACTCCTTTTTGCGAGGCAGGACTAAGCCCGCGGCCGCGCAGTCTCCGTGAACAAGATTTCGATTTATCCTGAGTTTTTCAAAACCGGCATCGACCGTCTGCAACGGTTAGGTGCCCGGAATGGAGATTTCCTTGGCCTCTTCTCCGCGCTCGGCCATTTCCGGCGTGACCTCTCTGACCATTCGGACGCCAAGTCAATTCTCCAGGCCGTCGAACTGTACGTTTTCGGATTGGATCTCTTCGAGACCATCGGCTTTTTCCTGGTGAACCCCTCGAATTTCGACTTCGAACTCAGTCACTCTGCCCCGGAAAGCGAGGCGGCTTTCCTCCAGGAACTGGTTCATCATGAGATGCGCGCCGGTCGCTTCGCCTGGGCGTTGCGTCAAGGTACTCCCACTTTTTTCGACCACCAGGCTCCGAAACGAACCGTTACCTGCGTCTTCCATACCCTGGGGGTCTCGACCCAACGATTGGGCATGTTCTGCGGCATCCTTAAGCAGGATCGCATGAAAAGTCAGGAGGTTACTCTCAGCCTTCTATCCATCCTCCTCGGTGCCTGTTCCGACGCTCTCGGACGCCTGCAAACCACCCAGGACTTGCGCAACCAAGTCTTGGCCGCCAACAGTGATCTGCAGCGTGCCTTGAAAGAGAACGAAGCCCTGGCTCGCTTCCCCGAAGAAAGCCCCAACCCGGTTTTCCGCCTCGGAAACAGTGGCCGGGTGCTGTATAGCAATCAAACCGGCGGTAAAGTCCTTTCCTCCCTGGGTTGCGGAGTCGGCGACTTCATCTCGGGAGCCTGGATGGAGACTCTGAGCCAAGCCTTTGCGAGCGGGGCCAAATGCGAGTTTGAGGCGACCTTCGGAGGAAATGTCTATTCCTTCATGGTCGTTCCCGTAACGGAGGAGGGGTATGCCAATTTTTACGGGACCGATATCACCGCGCGGAAGTCCGCCGAGACCGAACGCGAACGTCTGATCGGTGAACTAAGAGAAGCTCTGGCCAGCGTCAAGACCCTCAGCGGGTTGGTACCCATCTGTGCCTGGTGCAAAAAAATCCGCGACGACCGCGGATTCTGGAAGGATGTTGAGGTTTTCGTTCAGAGCCATTCCGATGCGACCTTCAGCCATGGCGTATGCCCGGAGTGCCGCACCAAATGGTTTGAGAAAAGGGTCGGCGAGCCCCTGCCGCCGCCCGCGCGCTAAAGGCCCCGCTGGTTTCCCGGCCGGCTTTTCTGACTCCTGCTTTCGGTGCCTTGGCAAAAGGCCCGGCAGAAGGGTTGGCGACCGCCGGAAGCGTGGCAAACTTCGGCCAAGACTTGATAAGAAATTTCTGATTGCGCGCCCGCCCGCACTCGGGGCTGCGCGGGTGAGCGATAAGTGCCCTCATTCGCCACGCTCCGGGCGAGCAGAATTTCGTGCGGCCCGGCTCCATTGATTTGCGACTGGATTCCTGCCGGGACTTGCCGTATCCCCTCTGGACGTTCAGACGAGATTGTTTATGAATCCGACATATCCCAAAACTGCGTCCCGACTGCGGCACTATCTGCTTCTGCTTGCCGTGTTCGCAACGGGCGCAGGGTTAAGCGCGCAGACCAACCCGATTCCCTGGGACTTGGCCGCCCTGTCCAAGGCCCCGGAATGGAAGACGCTGGAGCGTCCGAAGGCTGATTTGGTCAAAGCGATCAGCTTCGCGGGTCTTCCTTTTCAAGGGAAGCCCACCCGCGTTTTCGCCTGGCTCGGCATACCGACGCTGGCGCCGGGTGAGAAAGCGCCGGCGATGGTCCTGATTCATGGCGGCGGCGGAACGGCCTTCGAGGAATGGGTGCGGCTTTGGGTCGGGCGCGGTTACGCGGCCATCGCCATGGATACTTGCGGCCAGGTTCCGGTGGGAACGTACGGACATTGGATGCGGTCCGACCAGGGCGGCCCAGGCGGTTGGGGCGGATTTGACCAGTTAAGCTGGCCCAGGGAGGATCAATGGACTTTTCACGCCGTCGCGGATGCGATGCTGGCGCACTCGCTGATTCGCTCTCTGCCGGAGGTGGATCCTGAACGCACGGGGGTAACTGGCATTTCGTGGGGCGGCTATTTGACCTGCATCGTCGGCGCGGTCGATCACCGGTTCAAATTGGCGGTGCCAGTTTATGGCTGCGGTTTTTATCAGGACACGGTGTTTGGAGCGGAATTGCAGAAACTCCCTCCCGCGGATGCCGAGCGTTGGGCGCAATGGTGGGATCCAGCCGAGTATCTTGAAGAAGCCTCGTTGCCGACGCTGTGGGTAAATGGCAGCAATGATTTTGCTTACCCGATGAACGCGATGCAACGGTCCTACCGG
>JBBQYD010000408.1:0-5149 GCA_038209025.1 Verrucomicrobiota bacterium
CATTATTCCTGATGAGGCCCGTACCTTTGGCCTCGATGCCTTGTTCCGGGAGATTGGCATCTACTCCACCAAAGGTCAGCTTTACGAGCCGGTGGATAAGAAGTCCCTGCTGTATTATCACGAAGCCAAGGATGGACAGATTTTGGAGGAAGGAATTACCGAAGCCGGTGCGATGGCCTCATTTATAGCCGCCGGCAGCAGCTATGCGAGCAATGGCCGGTGCATGGTGGGTTTCTACACGTATTTCACGTTGGTTTGTTTGCAGCGGTTCGGCGATCTCATGTGGCTGGCGGGAGACATCAAAGCCAAAGGTTTCTTGCTCGGGGCAACCTCTGGGCGCACCACCCTGAATGGCGAGGGTCTCCAACATCAGGATGGCCACAGCTTGCTGCTCTCCAGTTCCATTCCAAGCCTCGTCACCTACGATCCGGCGTTCAGCTATGAGTTGGCCCTGATCATCGCCGATGGCATGAAAAGGATGTACATCGACAATGAAGACCTCTTCTATTATCTGACGTTGTACAACGAGAACTTTACCATGCCCCCCATGCCCGAAGGCGTTGAGGAAGGCGTCCTCAAGGGGCTCTACAAGTATAAGCCAGGCGCCACGGGCAAGAAGCTGCGAGCTCACATTTTTGGCAGCGGACCGATTCTCCGTGAAGCGCTGCGCGCGCAGGACCTCCTGGCGGATAAATATAATGTATCGGCTGACGTCTGGAGCGCCACCAGCTATAAAAACCTGCGGAACGACGCGTTAAACGTCAAACGCTGGAACATGCTCCATCCGGCTGAAAAAGCCAGAAAGTCTTACCTGGACACCATTCTGGCTCCAGAGAAAGGCGTTTTTGTAGCCGTTTCGGATAACATGAAAATGGTCGCCGACCAAATTGCGCCGTGGGTTCCCGGCGGGCTAACCACCTTGGGCACGGACGGATACGGCCGCAGCGACACGCGCGCCAATCTGCGCCGCTTCTTCGAGGTCGATGCCGAATGCACGGTTGTAGCGACCCTTTACGCCCTCGCGGAGAAAGGCCAGGTTGACCGCAAGCTGGTGGCGCAGGCCATCAAAGACCTGGACCTGGACCCCGAGAAATTGTTTCCGTCACTCGTTTCATTTTCCGCCAAAGCTTAAAATATGGACTTCAAACTCCCCCCCCTGGGTGAAGGCGCCGATTCTGGCACCGTCGTAAACCTGTTTGTGAAAGAAGGCGACCGGATCGCCAAAGACCAGCCGATTCTCGAACTCGAGAATGAAAAGGCAGTGGCCACGATCCCGTCCAACGCCGACGGAATGGTCACCAAGGTGCATGTCAAATCGGGTGACAAGATCAGCGTGGGACAGCGGATACTGACACTCGACGAGGCCGGAGCGGCCGCTGTTCCGCCCGTCAAAGCCGCGACACCTCAACTCAGAATCGTTGAACGGGAACCCGCGGAGGAACTCGAGCGGCAGCCGCAGCAATCCCCTGCCCCGCCGGTGGAGGCCTTTAGCGCGGAGGAACAGAAGCCCAATGCGAGCGTGGCGGCGGCGCCTTCCATCCGCAAGCTGGCGCGGGACCTGGGGATCGACCTTACCCGCATTCGCGGCAGTGAGCGGGGCGGACGCATCATCCTGGATGACGTTCGAAACCACATCCAACGCCTGCAACGGCTTGCGTTTCAGCCCAAGGTAACTCCCGGCGGCCCCGCACCCAAGCCGCCGGTGGAACGTATCGACTTCAGCAAGTGGGGCCCGGTCTCTCTCAAACCGATGAGTCCCTTGCGCCAAGTTATCGCCCGTCGCATGGCGGAAAACTGGAATTCTGTGCCGCATGTCACGCAGTTCGATGATATCGACATCACGGACCTGAACCTTTTGCGCAAGAAATATGCTCCGGCCTACGAGCAGAAAGGAGCTCGGCTGACGCTGACCTCGTTTGCCCTGCGGGCGGTCGCCTGCGCTTTGAAGAAACATCCCATTTTCAATTCGAGCCTGGACGAGTCAGCGAATGAGATTGTCTTCAAGAACTATTTCCACATCGGCATCGCCGTGGATACCGACGCCGGACTGATCGTCCCTGTCATTCGGGATGTGGACAAGAAAAGCCTGGTCGATCTCTCGAAAGAGTTGGAGGAGTTGGCGGGCAAAGCCCGGGACCGCAAAGTATCCGGCGAAGATTTGAAAGGGGGAACCTTTACGATTTCGAACCAGGGCGGCATCGGCGGGGCTCATTTCACGCCAATAGTGAACAAACCGGAAGTGGCCATTCTGGGCCTCGGGCGCGGCGCCATGAAGGCGTCCGTGCGCGAGAACCGGATTGAGCCTCGCTTGTTGATGCCCATCGGGCTCTCTTACGATCACCGCGTGATAGACGGCGGCTCAGCGGCGAGATTCGTGGTGGATCTGGTGAAGGAATTTGAGCAATTCAAAGAGGAGGATGTGAAACTCTGATTTCGGCCGCGCTGCGGCGCACTTGAATATTCTGCGAATTATGGACCCTTTAAAAACTGAGATTGTGGTGGTTGGCGCCGGACCCGGCGGATATGCGGCGGCGTTTTATGCGGCGGACCTGGGAAAAAAGGTCATTTTGGTGGAGCGCGAGACCCGCTTGGGCGGGGTCTGCCTGAACCGGGGCTGCATCCCTTCCAAGGCCTTGCTGCATGCGGCACACACGATAGGTGCCGCACGGGAGTCGGCTCGTCGCGGCATTGTTTTTGCCCCGCCTCAGATCGATCTGCAAAAACTGCGCGCCTGGAAGGAGTCCATTCTGGCGCGCCTTTCAGGTGGTGTCGCACAACTGGCCAAAGCTCGCGGCGTGCAGGTGGTGAACGGCCGTGGCTATTTCGAGGACTCCCGCACCCTGCGGGTCGAGTCATCCGAAGGCCAGCAATTCATCACCTACGATCACGCCATCGTGGCGGTAGGTTCCAAGTCTGCCATGCCGCGCGCTTTTGACCTGGGAAACCCCCGGGTCATGACCTCGCGGGAGGCCCTGGACATGGAGGATATTCCCGAAAGTCTCCTGGTCATTGGCGGTGGCTACATCGGGATGGAATTGGGAACGGTTTACGCCGAAATGGGCAGCCAGGTGGTGCTCGTTGAGGCGACGGATACAATTCTGGCGGGCGCGGACCCGGACCTGGCACGTCCCGTGGCCAATTACGCCAGAAAGGCTTTCAAAGAAGTGCGTCTCAAGACGAAGGTCGCCAGGATGGCCACCAGCGGCAAGCATATCAAGGTCGAGTTCGACATGGAGAGCGGGAAGAAAGAAGAACTATACGACCGCGTGCTCGTAGCGGTCGGACGCACTCCCAACGCGGAAGACCTCGGCCTTGAAAACACTAAAGTTTCGTTTGATGACAAGGGGTTCATTCATGTGAACGAAAAGCAACAGACGACTGATCCCAACATTTTCGCGGTTGGCGACATTGCTGGTGGTGTGTTGCTGGCGCACAAGGCGTCCAAAGAAGCGCGGATCGCGGTGGAGGTGATCGCGGGTCACGACAGCGCGTTTGTGGATGTGACAATCCCCGCCGTGGTGTTTACCAACCCCGAACTGGCCTGGTGCGGTCTGACCGAAGCGGATGCCGAGGCACGCGGCATTGAGGTGCAGGTGGCGAGGTTTTCCTGGGCGGCTTCGGGTCGGGCTTTGTCCTTCGATCATCCCGAGGGATTGACCAAGCTGATCATTGACCCGGATTCGGAGCGTATCCTGGGCGTGGGCATTGTGGGCCATGGCGCGGGTGAATTGATTTCTGAAGGCGTCATTGCCGTGGAGATGGGTGCCACCGCGAAGGACATTGCCCTGGCCGTACATCCGCACCCCACCCTGTCTGAAACGCTGATGGAAGCGGCGGAGGCTTTCTATGGCCACTCCACCCATACCATCGCGCGCAAGCGAGTTGAGAGCTGAGACTCGGATCTGCAGTATTTTGGAATCAATTGTTGAAATTCATTCCGGTCCGGGTATTATTTCCATGTCTGGCATCCGCTGGACTATGGTTCGGGGCGTAGCGTAGCTTGGTAGCGCGTCTGAATGGGGTTCAGAAGGTCGTGAGTTCAAATCTCACCGCCCCGACCATTTCTCAAAAGACACATCTGCTAGGCATAATTCACTACAGTGCTACCCGCACTGAGTCGGGCACCGGAAATTTCCGCCCGGCGGCGTATTGGTTCAGTACTGTGGCCAGCCACTCCCGCGAGGAACTGAACTGCCCAAGACAAATGAAGCTCTGCCCACCTTCCTCCGAGACCCGGTAAGAACCAGCTTTAACGGTAATCGGTCCCACCTCCCCGTTCAACCTCACCTCCAGACTGAGCACCTTTTCATCGGCATTGATTTGAAGGTGCGTCACTTCCCCAAAAGCAGATATCTGTCGGTTAATCATGGCCTTCGCCGAAACGGCGAACGCCCTGTCTTTCAGTGATCCAAATATACTCATATTGCCTCTCCTAATGTCGCCTTTTGCCAGGCAAAGGCAAAGGCTTTGCAGCGTGCCTGGAACCTATCAAGATGCGATCAACCCCCGTCCGCAACTCCGTTTCGGGTTGAAAGCCAACCCGGTTCGGGGTATGGGTGCGGCAAGAGTGATCGCGATTCGCAAAGACTGGTACCGAAGTTCAAGCAGAAGGCGGGAGCCATCGAGATTTTCACGCCGTGGGAGCTGGTCCAATACCTGAACAGCGTCCGGGATGAGCTGCTGCCGTTTCTGGCCATCGGCGCGTTCGCCGGGCTGCGGCACGCGGAGATTGAGCGGCTGGATTGGCGCGAGATCCGGCTGGCAGACCGGTTCATCGAGGTGACCGCCGGGAAGTCGAAAACGGCCAGCCGGCGGCTGGTGCCGATTACCGACAACCTGGCGAAGTGGCTGGTGCCGCATGCGCAGAAGGCGGGCCGGGTGGTGCCGTTCGACAACGTGAACAAGCAGATTGGCTGGCTGGTGCGCGACACGAACAAGACGCTCAAGGACGAGGCCAAAAAGGCCAAGAAAGACCCGGAGAAGGCGCCGAAGCTGAAATGGAAGAAGAACGCGCTGCGGCATTCATTCATCAGTTACCGGCTGGCGGATGTCCAGGCCGCCGCACAGGTGGCGCTGGAAGCCGGGAACAGCCCGCAGATCATCTTCCAGCATTACCGCGAGCTGGTGCGGCCGAAGGAGGCGAAGATCT
>JBBQYD010000409.1:0-5147 GCA_038209025.1 Verrucomicrobiota bacterium
CGTGTTTAGTGAGGGTCGAGATGTTTATCAGGTCTTGCTCTTTGCGTTGCGTTTCTTGTTTGCCCTGGGTTGGGCGGGGCGGTCCGTGGCGGTTTCCGGGATCTCTCCCTGATCTCCGGTGTCTTTGATCCACCTGGCGAGCACCTTGGCCATACGGTCCAGGGTTTGCTGATGTTCGGGTTTTGAAGACCGGGCCAGGTTGTTCACCTGGTGAGGGTCGGACTGCATATCATAAAGTTCTTCGTCCGGGAGACGTGGGGCGCAGAGCGCGGATTGCGCCGGGGTAAGCTTCCCTTGCGCGTTTAGCTCCTTGAGCAGATTCCAAACGGGATACTGCGTCTCCTTGTATTTGTTTGGCGCCAGCAGCGGCACCTCGGGCGTGAAGTTGCGAATGTAGCGGTATCGCGAGTCGCGCACCGTCCTGATGCGCATGGCCGTTTCATCGCACCGGTCGCGGGCGCCAAAAACATACTCCTTGGGCTGGCCGGTCTGATCACCCAAAAATGGACGGCCCTGCATTTTCGGGGGAATCCCCGCCCCGGCCAATGACAGGAACGTGGGAGCCAGGTCGATGGATTCCAACAGACGCGTATCGGCGGAGTCCGCCCGGAAGTGGGCTGGGGGAGGGAACGATTTTGCCCAGCGGATGATGAGGGGAACCCGCAGGCCTTCTTCGTAGCAGAACTGCTTTCCGCGCACGTGGGATTCGCCGTTGTCGCCCATGAAAACCACCACCGTGTTATCAGCCAGGCCGTCGCTTTCCAATTGGGCGAGGATCAGGCCCACCTTGCGATCAAGCTCCATCGTCGCATCCAGATAGCGCGCGTAATCCTCGCGGGCCACGGGATGATCGGGATAATACGGCGGCAATGGCACGGTCGCAGGATCGGCCTTCCTCTCCCCATTGAAGTTGCGGTGCGTCTCATGGAAGTTGATCTGGGTTAAGAATGGCTGGTGAGCCTTCAGGTCCGACCAGTCATCCGAATCGAATGGCTTTTCGGGGGCAATGAAATTCCAATCGGTTTTTCCGGTGCCTTTGAACTGGAAACTCGCCGGCAGCGTGCGGAGGTTGGCGGTGAAGTAGCCTGCCGCACGCATCCATTCGGTCAGCGTCTTGACCCCGTCTGGCAGGGGTTGCTTGCTGGCCGTGCGATGTTGATGCGCTCCGATGGTGGTCTGGTACATGCCGGTCATGAAGGCTGAGCGGGAAGGCGAACAGACGGGGGCCGTGGTATAGAACCGCTCATAGCGCACCCCTTCACGAGCGAGCCGGTCGAGGTTGGGGGTGGCGACCCCGCGCTGGCCGTAGCACCCGAGCGCGGGTCCTAAATCCTCGGCGAGGAGCCAAAGAAAGTTGGGCTTTTGAGCTGCGCTTGCCGGTGCGGCCGCGGAACCGGCCAGCGCGGCAAAAAGGAGCAGGCTTCCGGCGGTTTTGATGATTGCGTTCATGAGGCGTCGAGACGAATCCAACGTGACCAGACTAGCGGCCACGATAAAGCAGACGCTCGCCACGGCGCAAGGTTTCAACCAAAAGCAATTCAGAGGCGGGGGGGCCGGGGCCGGGAGGTTACCCGCTCCCAACCCTCAACCGTCCTTAATGGGTATCCCAGCCGGTGTGAACGTCGTACCCGATGTTGGGGCTGTCATTGTTGAGCACGCCGCCCGGACCGTAGGTGAACCAGTTCGGATCGTAATACCTTTGGCCCACATTCTGCCGGAACATGACTTTCCACAGGGCCGCGTGAAAATCGGCATAGATCGCGTTCAGGGTGGGTTGTGTGGTGGTATAGGAGTCTTTGAGGCGTTTGTAATGATTATCCTGGTTCTCGTGGTAGATGACCTGGCTCACCGGTTTGAAGAAATGACCCGCCTTGAGACCGGGAAACCGCGCCGTATTGTCCCAGATCACAAACCGATAGCGGTAGGAGGTGAAGTCCGTGTCTCGCGGTACCGCATTGGTCAGCTTGTTGAAACGGTCGCTGGAACACCAGAACACCCTGGGGTTGGCGATATTCAAGGACTTGGCCACGCCGCCGTAGCGGTCCGTATATACGACCGTATTCGGCGCGGTGCCGGGGTCTCCCGGTGTGGACCCGTAGGTGATGGCCGAGGGCACCTTGCCATCATTGACATCGGTGTACAACATGAACCCCAGGCCGACTTGCTTGAGGCTATTGATGCAGGCGATGCGTTTGCTTTTCTCCTTGGCCGCCGCCAGGGAGGGCAGGAGCATCGCCGCCAGGATGGCTATAATCGCTATGACCACCAGCAATTCGATAAGGGTGAACCCGGCCCGCTGCCTGGGCACGGCCCGCATTCTGGTTGACGATTCTTGCATATCAGTGATCTGTCTTACGATAGCACAAGGTCAGGCCATTCGCCCGGTGCCCAAGGCAGCCGGGCCACACCGGGGGCCGCGGCACAGCGCGCCCGGGCGGCGTCGCAACCGGCTGAGTGGTGACCGAGAATTCCATTCCAAGAGCCAACGCCTATTCGCCTGTGAAGTCAAGCTCTGGCGGATGGTGCCCATCAGAATTTCCCGCGCGCAACTCGTCTTTATCGGGCCTTCTCGCGCGGTAGCAGGGTGGTCAAACCTCAACTTTCGACCCCTTGTGGCCACCTATTCTTACCTTGCGAACAGCCCGCTGGTAAGCCAGATTGTCTTCACCAACAACGGCCAACGGCGCATGGCCATGACCAAAACCTATGACCAGGCCAACCGGTTGGAGAACGTTTCAAGCGTCACTCCCGCAGCGGCTTCGTCAGCGTCGTTTGCTTATGCGTATAACGGCGCCAACCAGCGCACGCTGCGGCGCGAAGCCGATGGCAGCTATTGGCGCCATGAATACGACGCCCGCGCAATCGGCCGCCACATCGGAGCGGCTTGGGCCTGGTTGGGGTTGCCGTTCCAGATCAGTAACTGGAGTTGATGCACATCCAAACCCAAGGTGGGCTGCTGGCCGCCGCTGGGCCACCAGCCAAAGCGTCCTTGCGAAAGCCGTTTTTGGCAGAGGCTCGACCGCCAGCAACAAGCGCATCTGTGGCGTGATCTGAATCACGAACGATGCCTCCAAAGCCCTTGGGCTAGAGCCAGAGCGGCAGCGCTGTCAGATTGCCCCAACCGTAGCCTCGCGCTAACCTCACCATCTTTCGCCATAGTGCTTCCGGGATTGGTTCCCGGTGTTTACGCCGCTGACGCCAAGCTGCCAGGGCTGGTTGAACCCGCGCAAGCGCGGCCGAAAATGTGGGATCGGATTTGGTGGTCGTCTTTGCTGCCATAATCTGGCGCAAAGCCTACCGCGGCGGCCGAAATGTCGTCACGCACCCTTGCCGAAGCAACACGATTCGCCAGCTCCGCGAGGAATATCGTCGTCACCGCCGCCACCCCCAGCCAGTTGCGTCCGGTTCCAAAAAACACCCACACAAAGGCAACGACGGAGCAAACCATGATGGCAATGGGAACCGTCGCCCACCGTAAAACCACGTCGTAGCGGGCCAGATCCGTGGTGCAAAGCAGGGTAAGCTCCAGGCCGCTGATGACGGCGACAGCAACCGCCGCCAGCGAGAAGAATAAATGCGGTGCCCGCCGTCCATCTCCAAAAGCAATGCGCAGATGCACCAGCGCCAGCGTGATGCAGGCTGCCGGAACCATTGGCCAGATGATGGTGATCCAGTTCATTAAAACGGCACATTTGCCAATGACAGGTCAAAAATCAACTCTGTTTTTCTGCGAACAAGTTGATTGTTGGATGAAGTTTAATCTCGCTTCTTGAGACCGGCTCGCCGCTCGAAGGACTTCAGCGTGCTGGCAATGAAAAGTGAACCGCTCCAGTCGGTTTGCCATTGGCGCTTCAAAAATCAAGTCGCGGCAAATACTTTATCAAATGTCGGCTGGCGGACTTTCGTGACGCGATATTGGTCATAGATTTCGCGCGGGCCATCAATGCTCACGCCCACGAGGAAACGATATTCCTTCAGGAACACCGGCCACTCGTCATTAAGTAGAGTGCCGTTCGTTTTGAATTCCTTCAAACGGCTTGGCGTATTTCTTTTCCAACGCCACAACCTTGCGGAAAAAATCCAGTCCGAGCTGCGCCGGTTCACCGCCCTGCCATGAAAAGACGACTTCTGAGCCGGTCATGCCTTCGAGGTATTGCTTGATATACTGCTCCAAGAATTCGTCCGACATTCGGCCCGTGCTGGGAACGCCGGGGTTTCCACCAATTCCGCCGCCGGCTTTTTTTCAGCATCAGGGTGGGGAAATTCTCCACACATTCACGTTGGCGGATGAGGTGCGAGCTGCCTGTCGACGAAACCTCATAGCTAACGCTCTTCGGTTGTGGAATTCGGCGGCGGTCTATGAACGCCAAAAGTTTACTGCCACCCCGTTACTTGTCCAAGCATCTAAGCTTAAGGTCGTCGCCCAGCTCCTGTCTTATTATCGCAAAGTGGCAAAACGAAAATAGCAACGTTTCTTATTTTCACTAGGGCGGTATCAATCATCAGCGAAACAGGTCGCTATGGGTGCCTGTGCGTTCAAAGCAAACGTGCGTGGCTTTTTCCGTCAGTGTGCAAATCAGCAGCCAATCCGGCTCGATGTGACAATCGCGGCTGCCTGCAAAATTGCCGCGCAAGGGATGATCTTTGGAGGCAGCGGGCAATTCTTCGCCCGCGATCAGCAATTCCAACACGGCCTTCAGTTTGCCCATGTCCTCGCCGCGTTTTTCCGCGCGTTTGACATCCTTCTTGAACTGGCTGGTGCGGCTGAAAGTTCTCACAAGCCCAGGTCGGCAAAGAGTTCTTTCTTGGTGTTAAATCGTTTGACGCCTTTGCCCGCCTTGCTGGCTTTAAGCGTGCGGGCGGTCAGGTCGTTCGGAATGCGCACATCAAAGGGCAAACCGCGTTGCAGTTTGATCTGCCGGTAAAGCAAATGCACCGTTTCCGAAGCGGTCAGCCCCAAGCGAGCGAGAATGTTTTCCACTTCGCTTTTCAGGCCGGGTTCAATCCGGGTGCGGATGGTGGCGGTTTTACTCATGCGACGAATGTAGCCCTTTTGTAGCTACATGGCAAATATTAAAACAGATGAACTCAAAAATGAGCGCGCGTTGCTCAACCGATAATCTAGTCCCTTAACAAGCGTGATTTTT
>JBBQYD010000410.1:0-5146 GCA_038209025.1 Verrucomicrobiota bacterium
CCAGCTTCCACTGGCCGTCGCGCACCACCCGGTTGCCCTCGTGTTCGATGCAGATGGGCTCGCCGTGAACCGGCGCATCGCCGCCCTGCAGGAGACCCTTCAGACTGCGGCCGTCGCTTGCCGGCACACGCTTGCCCTTCATGGTCGCGGGGCGCACAGCCCCGGCAACGTCGAGGCAGGTTTCAACCAGGTCAGGTACAAAACCGTAGTGGTTCAGAACGCGGCTGTGCAGGTTGGTATTGAGGCCGGCCGGCCAGTGAACAATGAGCGGAGTTTGAATTCCACCTTGATGAGTGAAGTGTTTGTATTCGCGGAACGGCGTGTTCGAAAAGGTTGCCCAGGCGCGCCCGTAGTTCTTCCCGCCCTTCCCATATTGACCGAGGTTCTCGATTTCAAAATTTCCCAGCGGCGGGCTTTCCGCTTCGGCGCCGTTGTCGGAGAGGAAGAAAATGAGCGTGTTTTCGAGCTCGCCGGTCTCACGGAGGAAGGCGGTCAACTTGCCGACATTCTGATCCACTCGATCAATCATCGCCGCGTAAGTCGCCATGATCCCGTCCATCGCATCCTGCTGTTGTGGACTAAGGGAACTCCAGGCCGGAACCGGCCCACCACGACTGCCGAGCCTGTGGCTTTCGCCCGGTCGCGGAGCCAGGGTGGTGTTTGTTGGCATCAACCCCAACTGCTGCTGTCGCGCGACGACCCGTTCGCGCAGCACATCCCAGCCTTCCCTGAACCGCCCTCGGTATTTCCGGTAATCCTCCGGCATGGCATGCATGGGAAAGTGGGGCGCGTTGTAGGCCAGATAGAGAAAGAAGGGTTGCAAATCCTTCGTTGCCTCGTGCCCCCTAAGGAATTGGATGGCCTCGGCGGTGAAAGCGTCCGTCGTATAGTAGCGTTCGCCCACCGCCTCGATGAGCGCGTTGCCCTGATGCAGATCGGTAGGCTTGAAGTAGTGAGAGGTGCCTTCGAGGAAACCGTAGAAGCGGTCAAATCCGCGCTGCGCCGGCCACGTGTCTGGGTTGCTGGAACCCAGGTGCCACTTGCCCGCCATGTAGGTGCCATACCCGGCCGCCTTGAGCATTTCCGGCAGTGTTGGCACGGCCTCCCCGAGCCAACCGCGATAGGCGTAAGGAAGTTTCAACCGCTCGGCCATTACCGAAGGCGTCTTGCCCGTGAGTTTGAAGGTCATGTGGCCGATGCCCGCCTCATGCGGATGCAGACCGGTCATCAAGCTGGCACGGGTGGGACAACACCGGGCAGCGTTGTAAAACTGGCTGAAGCGGACGCCGTTGCTCGCCAGGCGGTCCAGGTTCGGAGTCTCCACCAGGCCCCCATAACAGCCCAGATTGGCCCAGCCCATGTCATCCACGAGAATAATCACGATATTGGGCCTTAGCGCCGACTTGGGCTCAGCGGCCGGGGTTGCGTCCAGCAGAGTCAACAGCAAGCCGGTCACAAGGGCCAGTGCCCGTACCAAAAACCGTCGAGGAGCGAGAGCATTTACTTTCATGGTATAGATTGATCCTGGAATGTCTGGTTCGTTGGTTTCAGCCGTGGCAACGCAGGTTTGGGCCACGGCAGCTTCCGCAGCGCCGCCGGCAGGGCATTCGTTTCGCCCAGGCGATGAATTAGAACAAAATCAAATTCCATGTCCGAATCCTTGACCACGGCTTTGCCCGGGTCGGCCCGGTGAGGGATGGCGGGAGTGTTGGCGGCAAACGCGTGCAGCCAGCGGATGCCGTCCCCTTTGTTGACGCTGGTGTCGGCGTAAAGATCGCCATCGGTGAAGTTGGCGAAGGTCACAGTCACGGGGACCGCCTGTTCCAGACGAAGGCACTCGGGCCGAACGCGAATATCGACCGCGCCAGCGGGCGCGGCGGCATCCAGATCGCGGTAAACCACTTCCCGCCCGTTGACAAAGAGGCGAATGCGGCGCGCGGCATCCTTCACTTCGTAATACATCGAGACGAGCGTCCAGTCGGTGTACCGCAGAGCGGGGCCTTCAGTCAGTCCGACGCGGATGTCAGTTCGTTTGTGACCTTCGCCAACGATGACATTGGAACCCCAAAACAGCTCGTCATCGAAGTCTTTGGCGTGACAATCCCCTCCTTGGATCCAATGTTGCTCGCCGTTGACCCCCATTTGGAGAACCATCTCGTCACCGAAGGATACCGTGGCGTAAAGATCGGCTCCCAGAAGCATTTCCTTGATGCGAAATCGAAAATGAACCCAAAGCCCCTGGCGCGGGTCGGCTTCCCAGGTTCGCGACATGGAGATGGTGTGCCAGCGGCCAACCGGTGAATGTCGAATCGTGAGCACACCATTGGTAAACCACGCCTTGCCCGTCGCGGGATTGCCGTACTGAAAGACGGGCCCGGTCCAGACCGCCGGTTCGTTCAAGTCGTCAAAGATGGCCGCCGCCGCGCTGATAACATGCGGTGAGAAAAGCCACAGCGCCAAAGGCACGACCAAAGTCCTTGCCTGGCGGGTATTGAATGACCGCAGCATTACTATGTGAGAATCCCGGTTCGGTATGCTTATCACAAGCGCAATTGCTTAGAACGTTTGTTCGATTGCGCAGCCCCGCGCCTGGCATTGACAATCTCGTGCAATCAAACCAGCTTGGAGCGCAAACCCGTGTCAGCCCCAGTTTAAACAAGCCATTATGAAGCTCATTGTAAGAACCATCCTGCCAGCCCTCCTGCTGGCCATGACCCTGCCCCTGGTTGCGCAAACCTCCCGGCCCGTGGTCATCGCGCATCGCGGCGCCAGCGGGTATCTGCCCGAGCACACACTGGAGGCCAAAGTGCTGGCCCACGAGATGGGCGCGGATTTCCTGGAGCAGGATGTGGTGCTCTCGAAGGACGACGTGCCGCTGGTGATGCACGACATCCAGTTGGAAACGATCAGCGACGTGGCCCAACGCTTTCCCGACCGCCAGCGCAATGATGGGCACTACTACGCGCTGGATTTCACGCTCGCGGAGATCAAACAGCTCCACGCGAACGAGCGCATCAACCCGAAGACCGGCCGGGCGGTGTATCCGAACCGCTTCCCTCCGGGCCGGTCGTCCTTTCAGATTCCGACGCTGGAGGAGGAATTGCAGCTCATCCAGGGCCTGAACAAGACCCGAGGCCGGGTCGCGGGGATCTATCCCGAAATCAAGCAGCCCGGCTGGCATCGCAAACAAGGCCACGACATCAGCCGGATCGTCCTGCCGATCTTGCGGCGCTACGGTTATGCGACGAAGCAGGACCCGTGCTGGGTCCAGGGCTTCGAGGTTGACGAGGTGAAGCGCATCCGGACCGAACTGGGCTGGGAGGGCAACCTCCTGCTCTTGCTGCAGACGAACCGGAAGAATCCGGACGGAAGTGACGCAGAGAAGTGGTTCACCCCGGCAGGCATGGCGGAACTGGCAAAGTTTGCCGACGGCGTCGGCCCGGCGCTTGGTGCGATTGTTTCCGGCACGGCCAAGGCCAATCGTAAAGTCACCGACTTCGTCAAGGACGCCCATGCCGCGAAGCTGGCAGTGCATCCCTACACTCTGCGCGCGGATGAACTGCCCAAGTTTGCGGGGTCCATGGACGACGCACTCGAAGTCCTCTTCACCGAAGCGCGCATAGACGGGCTTTTCACTGATTATCCCGATGTGGTCGTAAAATGGCTCGGCGCGCGCGAAAAACACTGAAGCCCAAGGAGCATTTCGAAGTCCCCATGAACGCACTACGTCCATTGGTTGCCCTCGCCGGCCTGGCGCTCACTACAACACTCGCAGTCATGCCAGCGGCTGCCGCCACGAACGTCGCTCCCAGCAATCCCGGCACCCCTTGGCCTGCCACCGACGCGC
This sequence comes from Verrucomicrobiota bacterium, assembly GCA_038209025.1. Classification (GTDB taxonomy): domain Bacteria; phylum Verrucomicrobiota; class Verrucomicrobiia; order Limisphaerales; family UBA8199; genus JBBQYD01. The sequence continues at coordinate 3,848 of JBBQYD010000410.1, forward strand.
TTGGGCGGACGCTGCCGTTGGCTGAAAAGGTCGGACTACCGCGCAGCGACCGGTTCGTCGGCATCTTCTATTTCCTCTGGCTTAACGAGCGTGGCGGCAAGAGCCCGAATTGGGAGGGCCCTTATGACATCGCCCGCATCCTCGCGAAAGACCCCGACGCAATCTCGAAGCCCGCGTCGCCACTGTGGGGGCCGATCGGCATGTATCATTATTGGGGGGAGCCGCTCTACGGGTATTATCACAGCACGGATGAGTGGGTGCTGCGTCGCCACGCGCAACTGCTCGCCGATGCCGGCATTGACACGTTGATCTTTGACACGACGAATGCCCAGACCTATCCCGAGGTTTACCTGAAGCTCTGCGAGGTTTTCCGCCGCGTCCGCCAGGCCGGCGGCCGCACGCCGCAAATCGCTTTCATGGTCAACACGGCGGCCGGCCAGACCGCGCAGCGGCTTTACGAACATCTCTACCAGCCCGGCCTGTACCCGGAACTGTGGTTTCATTGGCAGGGCAAACCGCTCTTGATCTGCGACCCGGAACAGGCCGCGCCGGAACTGCGCGCGTTCTTCACGTTGCGCCGCGCGCACTGGCCCTTCACGCTGACGAATACGCCCTACGCCTGGCATTGGGAGGCGACCTATCCGCAGCCTTACGGCTACACCGACGATCCGCAGAAGCCCGAACAGGTCAATGTGTCCGTCGCGCAAAACCTTCGGCAGCAGGACGGAAAGGTGACGAACATGAGCTCCGGCGAGGCCCGCGGGCGCAACTTCCATGACGGCCGGATGGAGACCGCGCCCGACGCGGTGAACCACGGCTACAATTTCCAGGAGCAATGGCAGCGCGCCTTCGACCTCGCGCCGCCCTTCGTGATGGTCACCGGCTGGAACGAGTGGATCGCGGGGCGTTGGGGGCAGCCCGGCGGCCCGCTGGTGTTCGTGGATCAGTTTGACCAGGCCAACAGCCGTGACATCGAACCCATGAAAGGCGGGCACGGCGATAATTACTACTGGCAGCTCGTGGCCAACGTCCGCCGGTACAAGGGAGCGCCCGCGCTCCCTTCCGCCTCCCAGCCGAAGACGATCCGGATTGACCGGAGTTTTGAGCAGTGGCACGACGTCGCGCCGGAGTTCGCGGATCACACCGGCGAAACCGCGCCGCGCGACCACGACGGCGCCGCGGGCCTGGACTACGCCAACCGGACGGGCCGCAACGACTTGGCCGCCTGCAAGGTCGCGCGCGACTCCCGGAACGTGTGTTTCTATGTCCGCACCCGCGACGCCATCACGCCCTCCAGCG
>JBBQYD010000411.1:0-5138 GCA_038209025.1 Verrucomicrobiota bacterium
CAACGTTCCCGGAGGGCAGCCACAATCTTCTCCAGCGCCGGCACCACGCCGTGAGCCGCGTCGCGCCCGGGCGGTGCGCAATTGCGCCCACAAGGGGAAGTCCCCGAGAAAGGCGTAAAGCGGCAGATAACAATAATCATCGTAGTAGGCGTTGAAGCGTCGTCCTTCCTGAAGACCGTGGAGGCGGTGGCCCATCGCGTCGAGATCCACGATCACCTCCCGGGTATGTTTGGGCAGGCACCGCGCCCCCATTTTCAGCAGGCAGGCTTCCACCTTGGCTGCCTCGTGCGGCAGTTTATGGCAGCGGCTGTCCTTGTTGTTGGATAATTCCAGCCGGTTGAGGGTGGCGGGGGCAGCCAGTGCAATGCCGCGAAACTGCGGCAGAAAGCGCTGCTGGCCCAACGGATCGGTCTTGCCGCAGGCCACTGCCAGCAGCGGGTCCAAACGCAGCCGTTCATGATCATTGATATCCGCGTAGCCCAGCGCCGTTCCGAAAATGCGCTGCCGGAGCGGGGCGGCCATTAACTCAGCGGACGCAGATCCTTCAACACTCTGTCAGCGGCTCCACCGCGCCCCAACTTGCACGCAAGCCCCACAAACCGGGCCTGCCAATGCATTTTTCAGCCTGCTTCCAAGTTCAGGTATGAAATATCCGGGCTAGAGGTCCGAGGCGAGGCGGGAAATGGAGGATCAACCATTTCGCATGGATTATTTTCCGACGGTATGACAAACTTGGGGCAGAAATGAGCAATGGCGTCGTATCCGCGAAACGCGCAGAGAAAGGTGAAGGGTTTCCTGGCCAACGAATTGTGGTGTTGCCGCGGTCGGTTGTGGCGCGGGCACAGCAGCATCCTTTGATGACCGGACTTATCCCAACGGATGTCGGTCATTTCCCGCACGCCGCGGGTCACTTGCGCGAGCGGCCGGCGGGGGTGGATCAAGCCATTTTCATTTATTGCACAAAAGGGGCCGGGTGGTGCGAACTTGGGGGGCGTTATCATGCGGTAAGCCCGGGTGACCTACTGGTGGTCCCGCCGGAGACCCCGCACGCTTATGGCGCGGCTGAGGACGCGGAGCCTTGGTCCATTTTTTGGGTTCATGCCAAAGGCGGGTTGCTCCAGCCGTTTCTCCGTGAGATGGATATCAGCGCCGAGTCCCCGGTTGTTCGGATTGGAGAGGACCCGCAGTTGCTGGCCCTATTTGAGGAATTGCTGGATGTGGTAGCCCACGGGTACAATACCTTGCAGTTGCTTTACGCTTCTCAAACTCTTGGCCACCTGATTGCAGCGACGATCCGCAATCACCGTAACAAGGGTCAGGAACAGCCCGGAACGCAACAGAAAATCGCGCATACTATTGCCTACATGAAGCAGCATTTGAACCAGTCACTGCAACTGAACGCGCTCGCGGCGCTGGCGAATCTTTCGAGGTCCCGCTACGTGGACCTGTTCAAGAAGCAGACGTCTTACGCGCCGATTGATTATTTCATCCGCCTGCGAATGCACCGGGCGTGTCAGTTGCTGGACACGACTGATATGAGCATCAAGGTTGCGGCCGCTGAGTTGGGGTATGAGGATCCGCTGTATTTCACCCGGGTTTTCAGGGCGGTGGTTGAGATGGCGCCCACGGCATACCGGCGAATGCGAAAGGGGTAGCCCGCTGAGGTATGGCCTGCGCCGAGGTCTGACGTTTTCTTGGGTGTTCCTCTGGCGCGAGACACGAGCTGGGCGAGTCAGCGGTTGAGGTGGCAAATCGTCCATGTGAATCGGTTGATTCTCCATTGCTCCATCGACGCATTGTTTCTAGCCTGAAAATGCGTATGTTTAGTGTGTGGTTCCGATGAGAGGCTTCCCGCCAGTGGTCGCCAGCGTGGTGCTCGGTTTGATGAGTCTCCGAGGCGCCGTGGGCCAGACACTGCTTTACGAGGAAACGTTCCCTTATCCAGGGCCGTCGGGGGGCTTTCCGGTCAGCGTGGTGGGGTGGGCCAATGCCATCCCGAATAACCTTGCCCGCCTGTATCAGGTGTCCGGCAGCGATGGTGCGGTCTATGCCTACCAGGCTAATGGGGATGTGCCGATCACCACAGCATTTTACACGACGACCGGCTTGGACCCCGGGGCAACGGGCATGGCTTTTCCGAGTGTCAGCCCGGCTCTGTATTCGGGGGTGGCGTTTTCGGTGGACATCCAGCCTTACTACACTCCCGACAAGGTTGTGTCGCGGTTCGCAGTTCAGATGAATGGGACCAGTTGGTACGCTTTCGCGACTGCGCTGCCGGTGCCCACGGTTGTGGGCGGGTTTGTCAGCTACACCCAGGCTTTTTCGACAAACGCCTCGGCGTGGAACACGCTGACTTTGAACGGCACCAGTGCCACCATCGGCGGGGCAGCGCTGGCTGGTCTGACGGGGCAGATCACCGGCACGGGATTGGCCATTACGCACACGCTGCATGCGGGAACTCACAACTTCGACAATTTCCGGATTACCGGGACGGTTCTGGCGCCTTCGATCGCGGCGCAGCCGGAAAACTGGACCGCGAATCCATGTGAGACGGTGCAGTTCAGTGTGGGAGCCAGCGGAACGCCCCCACTTTTCTACCAGTGGCGAAAAGGCGGTTCGCCGGTTTCCAATGGCGGCAACGTCTATGGCGCGACCAGCAATACCATCACCATCACAAATGTGGGTCCAGGCGATGCGGGCTCCTATTCCGTAATCATTACCAACAGCTTGGGGGTGACCAATAGCAATCCGGCAGCTCTGACGGTCAGTGGCATCGGCGGCTTGGTGGTGAGTTGTGTTTCCAACGGTGTGGTGACGCTGTCATGGTCCGGGGGGCCGCAGACCCGGCTGCAAAGCAGTACTAATGTGGTGAGTGGCACCTGGCAGGACGTGCCCAACACGCGGGGACAAAGCTTGGCTGTGCTTGCCGCGGGCGCGGATGAGATCTACTTCCGTCTGATGGCGGCGCCGTCAGGAATCGCCACCTCTCCCTATCAGCTCACAAATGGAGGGTTTGAAGCTGACGGCTCGCCGGCCGCATCGCCGAGCGGGTGGAGCACGACCGGAGATGCTTCGGCTGACGCGGTGATTTCCGGCGACGCCCAGACGGGAATGTTCAGCTTGCAGCATAGCAACGCGGTGGCCTACCATGTCGAGAACAGCCAGTTGGTTACGGGGTTGACCAACGGCTATTATAAACTCAGCGCCTGGGCCAAGAGCAGCGGAGGCCAGAACGCCTGCTACCTGAGCGGCAAGGACAAGATTACCAGCCTGCCGCCCATTACCCAGAGCTGGACGGAGATGGTGGTCCGGGGGGTCGCCGTCACGAACGGACAATGCCTGGTGCGAATCGTTTCCGATTCCGCCGCGAGCAATTGGTGCCGCGTGGACAACATCAGCCTGGTCAGGGACGACATCTCTTACAATTTCCTGAAGGGGGGCGACATTTCCGAACTCACATATGTCGAGCAGGGGGGCGGCAAGTTTTACGAAACCAACGGCGTCCAGATGGACTGTTTGCAGATTCTGAAGAACCATGGGTTCAATAGCGCACGCCTCCGGTTGTACAACGATCCAGGGAATGCTAATTACTCGCCTTCGAACCTTCTGCCGCCAGGCATTCAAAGTCCGACGAACATTTTGAACCTGGCAGCCCGAGCCAAGGCGCAGGGGATGCAACTGGAACTGACGATTTACTACAGCGACTACTGGACCAACGGCAAACCGCACGACTGGGTGGGATTCACTTTTCCCCAGTTGACCAATGCCGTTTATACTTTCACGACCAACTTCATGACGCAGATGAAGAATCAGGGCACGACGCCCGAGTACGTCTCTCTGGGCAATGAAATCGGAGGCGGCATTCTGCTGCCGGACGGGTCCTCCGGCAACTTCCCGCAGTTGGCGCAGCTCTTACAGGCGGGTTATGCCGGGGTCAAGGCGGTGTCACCGTCCAGCCAGGTCATCCTGCACCTCGGCAACGTGGATGTGCCTAGCGTTGAGTGGTTCTTCAACCAATGCCTGGCCAACGGTGTGCAGTGGGACGTCATCGGCTGCTCCTATTATCCTTTCTGGACCGGGTTGACGTCGGAGCAGGCGCGCACCAACATCAACCAGTTCTACACGTTGTACAACAAGCCGGTGTTGATCATGGAGACGGGGTACAACTGGAGCACGAACGCATGCGATGGCTGGCCCGGCCAATTAAGCGACAACGGGCCGGAGACATTCCCCAGCACGCGCCAAGGCCAGAAGAACTTCCTGCTGAAGTGTTTCAACGACCTCAAGCTTGTGGCGGGCGGCCACTGCATCGGAGATTTGTACTGGGACCCAATCTTCATCTGCGTTCCGGGGCAGGGTTGGCAGCTCGGAGCGCGAAACGTCGTGGACAATACCACTTTGTTTGATTTCACCGGCCATGCGCTGCCGTCGCTGGACGCGTTTTACTACAACAACTGATTCATCCTAAGGGAATGATATGAGAGTGCTGCAAAATCTAAACGAACCTGCTGGCAGCCGGCAATCCTGCCGCAATGCTTTCACGCTAATTGAATTGCTCGTCGTCATCGCGATCATCGCCATCCTCGCGGCCCTGCTCCTGCCAGCCCTGTCTCGTGCCAAGGCCAAGGCGCAGCGCACCCAATGCATTTCCAACCTCAAACAGTGGGGCATCGCCTTCAACATCTACTGTTCCGATAACAACGACAGCATGCCCATGGGCTGGAATGATCCCGCCCAGTCGGGTGGCGTCAAGGGCATGTGGATGTCCTCGCTCCGCTCCGTTTACTCCAATCCTAAAATCCGTCTCTGCGCTGTCGCCAATAAGTTCCGGAGCGACCTTCCGGCGCCGTTTGATACTACCATGGACGCAACCTTTCTCTCTTGGGGCATCCTCGGCAGCAACGGCTATCCGGTCGCCAGTTGGGGTGAGGCCGGAGATTACGGCAGCTATGGCATAAACGCCTGGATGCACAACCCCAGCGGGCCGGGCATGTTGACCCCCGCCGAGCCGGCGGGTAAGCCGTATTATTGGCGCAAGTTGGCTACTGCGGGCCGAGGGGTGGATGTCCCAATGTTCGCCGACTGCATGTGGGACGGGACCGCCCCTCTCCATACGGATACACCCCCACCCAAAAAGG
>JBBQYD010000412.1:0-5137 GCA_038209025.1 Verrucomicrobiota bacterium
AGACCTTCGCCTCCAAAACCCCGCCGCCCTGTCCCAGCGGCTGAATCCTTCGGACGCACGGCTCAGCTCCCAGCAGGTTGGCTCGCCCCGTGCAACTACCCGACGCGCCGCTAGCCCCATACGGTTCCGCCGGACGGTTACAAAACAACACCATTCTGTCGCGAGTGCCGGGCGAACCCATAAAGCTCAAAAACACGCTGCAAGTGGAGATTAACAACAATCCGACTGCCACCTTGAAGGAAAACACCAATGAGGCGAGTGGCGGCCAAGCACGTGGCCATGCGGCGGCGGCTCGCCAGTAACGAATAATGATCCTGCAAAGCACCGGCGTCAGGTTCCACATTTGACTGGCACAGACCCGCAAAAAACTGACACATTAAGATTGTGATGAGGCATCAGCACAGCTTGAATCCCGGTTGTCTCACCGGCCGCTTGTTCTGCGCAATCGCTTTCTTTTGCGCCCACAGTTATGCCGACCAAACAGGGGACCTCGGCAAGGAGCAGGTCGCCGTCTACAGCGTCTTGGCGGGCGGCAACGAGGTGTCTCTCAGCCCGATACCGAATGGGGTACCCGGAGCCAAACCGCAGAACTCATTCTCTTATTCGCAGAACAGTCTCCATTTGAATTTAAAAGGGCAGCCGCTGGTATTCCGCTTCGGCCCGGCAACCGCGGACGGACTTCCCATCCGGATCAGATGCCGCCTCGAAGGCTACGACGAGGGCTGGCGTGATTCCGGTGGTCACATGGTGTTGCATGCCGGTTTCTTAACCTCCGGCAATCAGCCGCTGGGGAGCGAAATGCGCGAGGTGCGGGGCCAGTCTCCGGGCTGGAGTGGCCGCATCGATGCTTCCCGGTTCACGCCCGCGTTCATCGAGACAACTGCACCCGAGCTTGCCGACCGCATGCAGCTTCGCATGTATTGTGGGCATCCCACCGCCAGCGGTATCTGGGCCATCGGAACGATGCGAGTCCTGCAGGCAGATACCAATGGGCAGTGGGAACTGCTCCGGACTCTGAGCGCCTCTCCTGGTCAGAACCTGCACAGCACCCAGGGTACGCCCCGTGACTGGAGGCGCACCGATTACAACTGGTACGTCCCGAAAGTGCTGACATTGAACTCAAACCAGACGGTGGTGGCGCTGGTCGACAAGGATCCCAAAGGCGGCGGCGGATGGTCTTCGGTCCCCACGCAGGTCAAACCCGGCCGGCGCATCCGTGTCGAATGGGATGAGGTCTATACCGTCGGACAAAGCGGGCTTGGAGAGATCTCTTATCACCAACTGCCGGTGGGACGCTACACTTTCGTGGTCCAGGCCACAGATGAGAGCGGTGTTCCAACCTCACCGGAATACCGGCTCGCAACCACCATTGTGCCGCCCTTCTACCAGACCGGCTGGTTTTGGAGTGCCACCGCCACCTTGCTGGCGGCGGTGGCCATCTATGGCGTACGCCGCTCAGCGCGCGGCCGTATCCAGGCGCAGGCCGACCGCGCGCGACAACAGCAAATGCTGACGGAGGAACGCATGCGGATCGCGCGTGATTTGCACGACGATTTAGGTTCCGGGTTGACGCGCATTGCGCTGCTGATTCCCCAAGCGCTCAGAAGCGGGGCAGCGGAGACCGCCGCCTCCATTCATCTCGAACAGGTGGCGAAGCAGGCTCGCGAGCTCGTCCTGGCGCTGGATCAGATCGTTTGGGCCGTTAACCCCGGGCAAGACACCCTGGAGGGGCTGGCGAGCTACCTCTGCGATTTCGCTACCGACTTGACTCGCGACGCCAATATCCGTTTATGGCCTGAAGTCCCAACCCTCCTGCCCAAAGTCCCGATAACCAGCCCGATCCGTTACAACCTGTTCATTGCCGCCAAGGAGGCACTGAATAATGTGGCCCGCCATTCAGGCGCCTCGGAAGTCATCTTACGATTCGATTTCCAGCCCGCTTCACGTGAGTTGGCCGTTGAAATCGCCGACAATGGCTGCGGCATTGACCTTCCCGCGGTTGCTCCCGGGAACGGGATTGCCAACATCAGGTCCCGCCTGCAAAGCCGCGGCGGCACAGCTATCATTGAAAGGCGTGCCGAAGGAGGAACGCGCGTCCTGTTGAAACTCACCCTGCCTGAGCACGTCGCCCCTGATGAACTATCCACCGACCTGCCGGCGGATGAAACCGCTGGAAAAGATTTACCCGTCACCGCGAACTAAGCGTCATGAGAAACGGCACCTTTGAAAAAATTGCAATCGTTGAGGACGACTCCAAAGTGCGCGAGCAAATCGTGCAGTTGATCAACCAGAGCGAGGAGTTTCGTTGCGCGGGGGCATTCGCCTCCGCCGAGGAAGGGCTCAGCCACATTCCCGCCCTCAAGCCAGCCATGGTGCTCATGGACATCCACCTACCAGGCATGTCGGGGATCGATTGCGCTGCGCGGCTGCGTGCGCTCATGCCCGAGCTGCGAATCCTCATCCTGACCGTCTTTGAAGAGAGTGACAAAATATTCCAGGCTCTGCGCAGCGGGGCGGACGGTTACCTGGTGAAACGCGATGTCCCGTCAAAGCTCATTCAATCCATCCGCGAGCTGAAGGATGGCGGCTCCCCCATCTCCAGCAACATCGCCCGCAAAGTTATTCAGCATTTCCGGTTGATCGGCCCGGAAAGCCCACCCGCTTCCAAGCTCTCCTCGCGCGAACAGGAAATCCTCGACCTGCTCATTGCCGGCAAATATTACAAGGAAGTTGCCGATGCCCTCGGCATCGGCCAGGAGACGGTAAAGACCCACGTCCACCATATCTTCGCCAAGCTGCGTGTCCGGACGAGGAGCGAAGCCGTGGCCAAGTTCCTCAAGGGCGAAGTGTAGGAAACGCCGGGCCGGGAACCCTTCAGGTCCGGGCGAGCGTGATGCATCCCCTGAAAATGGGATGCCGCCACCAACGCGGCGCGCTTAGATTCAGGCTCAGACAACTGGAAACCATGAGCAATCCCCGAATTGGCCCGGCCCGCAAAGGCTTCACCTTGATCGAACTGCTGGTCGTCATCGCCATCATCGCCATTCTGGCAGCCATGCTGCTGCCGGCTCTCAGCAAAGCGAAAGAAAAAGCCAAGGGCATCAGCTGCCTCAACAACATGAAGCAGATCGGACTCAGCACCGTCATGTACGCATCAGATTTTAACGACTACCATGTCATGCTCTGCATGGAAGACGCCCCGCCGGCCGATGCCTACTTTCCCAACTGGCCCGGACGCTCCGGTGGGAACCCTTCCACTTGGTGGCCGGACAGTCTGCGTCCCTACCTGCAAACCACCAACAGCATTGCCTGCCCCTCCGCAAAGAACGGATTCGGCATCGGCATGAACCATCCGGAAATCGGCGGCTTCATGGTCGACCCTACGCGTGTCGCCACTATCCGGAAGCCCAGTGAAACCGTCCCCTACGCCGATGCAGGCGTGGTGAATATGTCTGCTCCCGGCTATGACCTTAAGGATCCGGACAGTTGGGTCGAAACCACTCCCTTCCGCATGCTTTGGTATCGCACCCCCAGCAACGGCACTCTTTATGAGAGCACGGGGCAGTGCGCCGTCAACCGCCATGCTAAACGCTCCAATTTTGCCTTCTCAGACGGCCACGCCCAGGCCACCCGCTTAAGCCTGCTCGGCCTTCAGTTCTTTCCCGGCAAAGGCGCCAACGGTGGTATTGCCACCGGCAACCCCAAGTACAACGGGAACGGGGTTCATGACCCGCGCTGGATGTGGGACATGGAATAACCGTGGCCGTTTCTTAATTCATGAAAACCAAGTTCTCCTGGCTGCCGCTGATGGCAACCGTCGTCCTCTCCTGTTCTCGCGGAGCCTATTCAGCCCCGCAACCGGACATCTCCATTGCTGACGTAAAGCAGTTGTTTCGCAAGCCGCCCGCAGAGTACAGCACCATGCCTTTCTGGGTCTGGAATGATCTCATGACGGACGAGCAGATCCGGCGGGATCTCGGCGAGTTCGCGGCGCAAAATCTCAAACAGATTTTCATCCATCCCAGGCCCGGCCTGATGACGCCCTATCTCTCCCCAGAGTGGTTCCGCCTTTGGCGCCTTGCCCTGTCCGAAGCCAAAAAGCTGGATATGGATCTTTGGATTTACGACGAAAACTCCTATCCCTCCGGGTTCGCCGGCGGATTGGTCCCCGAACTCATGCCGGAATCGCGCGGTATGGGGCTGAAATTCGTCCAAACCAATGGTGTTCCGCCATGGTCTGGCGACCTCGTAGGTGTGTATCAGCAGGAAGGTGAATCGTATAAGGACATCACGGCTAAGGTTAGAGCCAACCCTGCCCTTCCCCCGGCGACCTACCTCGTTGCCACGGAAATTCCGGCCCGCAATGCACCCAAGTTTGGCGACCGGTCCTACGTCAACCTGCTGACACCCGGCGTCACCGCGAAGTTCCTCGAAGTCACCCTGGACCCTTACAAAGAGGAATTCCACAAGCACCTGGGTAAACGCATCCCGGGAGTGTTCAGCGATGAACCCAGAATACGGCCAACCGAAGTCTGGCCTTGGAGCAGGAGCCTCTCAAAAGAGTTTCAGCAACGCTGGGGATACGATCTGTTAAGTTGCCTCCCCAGCCTGGACCAGCCAGTGGGCGATTGGCGCAAGGTGCGGCACAATTATTTCCAACTGCTGCACGAGTTGTTCGTCGAGCGCTGGGCAAAGCCCTACTTCGAGTATTGCGAAACCAACCGGCTCGCGTGGACCGGCCATTACTGGGAGCACGACTGGCCGAAGTGCGAGGGAGTGCCGGACAACATGGCAATGTATGCCTGGCACCAATTCCCGGGCATCGATTGCCTGATGAACCAGTACGCGGAAGACACCCACGCCCAGTTCGGGAACGTTCGCATCGTCAAAGAACTCTCCAGCGTCGCCAATCAGTTGGGCCGTCCCCGAACGCTCTGTGAAGCTTACGGCGCCTCCGGGTGGGATCTGCGCTTCGAGGATATGAAACGCATCGGCGATTGGCTGCAGGTTCTGGGCGTTAATGCCATCAACCAGCACCTCACCTACGCCACCATCCGGGGGGCTCGTAAACGCGATCACCCGCCGTCCTTCTCTTACCACGAACCGTGGTGGCCATACTACAAGTCACAGGCGGATT
>JBBQYD010000413.1:0-5135 GCA_038209025.1 Verrucomicrobiota bacterium
TCCGGTTTCCAGGGCCAGCGGCAGTGGACCGACCATTTCCCCAACGGCGACTTTCTGGAGGCCATCCTGAGTTCGTCCTTTGATTGGAAGGGGATTCGCGAGCCGATTCTGGTGGCCACGGAAAATGACAGCCTTAACGGCGCCTGCATGCTGTTGGGCCATTTGCTTACTGACACGGCCCAAATATTTGCCGACGTGCGAACCTACTGGAGTTCCGACGCCGTGAGGCGCGTGACGGGAATGACCTTGCCCGCAGAGGCTTCAGGGGGCTTGCTGCACCTGATCAACTCCGGAGCTGCGGCGCTGGATGGCTGCGGCAAGCAGTTCAAGAACGGTGCGCCGGCCATGAAACCGTTTTGGGAGATCACTTCAGCCGAGGCTGAGGCCTGTTTGAAGGCCACCGTATGGCCACCAGCCAATCTCGGTTATTTTCGGGGCGGTGGTTTTTCCAGTTGCTATGGCACGCGGGCCAGCATGCCTGCCACGATGTTCCGGCTCAACCTGGTCAAAGGTCTCGGGCCGGCGCTCCAGATTGCGGAAGGTGAGTTTGTGGATCTCCCGGAGGCCATCTATTCTGTGCTCGAGGCGCGCACGGACCCCAGCTGGCCCTCTCACTGGTTTGTGCCGCGTACTTCCGGCAATGGCCCTTTCAGGGACGTTTATTCAGTCATGAACGCCTGGGGCGCGAACCACGGCACGATCAGTTGCGGCCACATTGGGGCTGAGCTCATCACCCTCGCCGCCATGCTGCGCATTCCCGTTTACATGCACAACGTCTCCGGCGAGCGGATTTTCCGCCCGAGCGCCTGGACCCCGTTCGGCACGGCCGGTCTTGAATCTGCCGACTTCCGCGCGTGCGCCAATTTTGGTCCGCTCTATCGTAAGGTCTGATGGTTCCTGCGGTTTCACCGGTGCCATACACCGGCGGGGCCCGGGGTGTTTCGAATTTTCGGGGATGGCGGTGGACGAGCCTTTCTTGCGCTTCCCGGCTGTTTGGTTCATGCTTGGGGCATGGGGTTGGCGCAAATTCTGGCCATTGGTGCGGTATTGGCGTTTGCCGGAGCCAGCTTTTTCTATTCGCTGGCTGAAACGGCGCTCTTCTCCTTGAGCAAATGGCAGGTTAAGCAACTTGCGGAACGAAACTCGGGCGCGGGCGCTGTCGTCGCGCGCTTGCTCAACCAGCCCCAGGATTTGCTCGCCGCAATGGCATTAGGCAACACCTTCGCCGGTGCGGCCATGCTGTCGGTGGCTCTTTGGATGGCCATTCATCGCCAGTGGCCGGCGGCGCTGACCATCGCGTCGCTTTTCCTCGTCAGCTTGGTCTGTGCCGAAGTGCTGCCCAAGACCATGGCCGTCCGGCAGCCTGAAACCTGGGCCTTGCGCGTGGCCAGGCCCATGGCGCTGTTGCTCTTCATCAGCCTGCCGCTCTGCCGCGTTGCGCAGACCCTGAACGGGGCGTTGCTCAAGTACCTGGTGCCGCGTGGCGTGAAACCGCAGATGGGTCTCACGGATGCGGATTACCAGGAATTGCTCGAAATGGCCTATCAGCAAGGGACGCTCGCGCAGTCCGAGAAAGAAATCATCCTGCAAATCATCAGCCTCGATCGCCGCACGGCCAAGGAAGTCATGATGCCGCGCTCCCAAATGCCCGCGATTTCTGACGATTTGTCCATCGAGGATATGGTTGCCGCGGCCCGCAAATTCAAGCGGCGACACCTGCCGATTTACGACGAAACGTCCGATACGATAGTGGGCATTCTGAACACCCGGGCGTTGTTGTTGGACGCGCAAATAGACCTGGCGGACGCCATCGAACTGCCCTCGTTTGTGCCTGAATCCATGAACCTGCTGCAGTTGCTGATCAGCCTGCAGCGGCAACGGCGAGGCCTGGCCATGGTGCTGGATGAATACGGGGGCACGGCGGGCATGGTGACCCTGGAGGACATCCTGGAGGAGGTCGTGGGACAAATCCGTCCCGAGGTCGAATCCGAGCGCTTCCTGATGGCTAAAATCAGCCCGGGGCGTTGGCGAATCGCGGGAACCCTGCGGCTCGATGATTTCCGGCGCGAATATCCGCCGCTCGGCGATGTGCCCGAAGTGGAAACCATGGGCGGACTGTTGTTGAAGCTGTTGGACGTTGTGCCGGGCCCGGGAGAGTCCGCGTCGTTCCGGGGTCTGAAGCTAACGGCGCAGGTGACCGACGAGCGGCGCGTGCGCGAGCTCCTGGTGGAGGCGGAACGGCCTCCCGCTGAGAGCGTGGCTGGAAAGGGGAGCCCCCGCCCATGACCTTCGACTGGCTGGTCTGGTTGTGCTTCGGCCTTTGCCTGCTGCTCTCGTTTGTGCTTTCGGGGATGGAAGCCGGCGTGTTTGCGCTGAGCCGCTTGCGTATTCGGCAACAAATGCACGCCGGACGACGCTCCGCCGCTGTGTTGTATGGTTTTCTCGAGCACCCCGAAAACTTCCTGTGGACCATCCTGGTGGGGAACACGGTGGCGAATTTTCTGATCCTGGGCTGGGTGATAATCGTGCTGCATCGCCTTCCGGGGCAATCGCGGTTGGTCTTTGTGGTGGTATTCTCACTTTTTGTTTTCTTGTTTTTCACGTTCTTCGACCTGCTGCCGAAGATGCTGTTTAGGATGTTCCCCAACCGGCTTTGTGTATATCTTGCGCGTCCATTCCAGGTGGTTCACAGGCTGCTTGGTCCGCTGGTTTCCCTGGTTGAGTGGGTTTCCGGCCTGCTGCTCAGGTGGCGGGGCGGCAAAGTTTTTACCGGGTTTCTTTTTGGCAACCGCGAAGAACTGCGCATGGTCATGCAGGAGTCCAGCCATGGGCTGAGCTCTGAAGAGCGTGCCATGATCAACCGGGTGCTGGATTTGCAGAGCCTGACCGTTCGCCAGGCCATGGTGCCCTTATCCCAGGTCGCCATCGTGCCTGCTCAGATGGCTTTGCGCGACGTCATCAAGCTGGCCCAGGCGCGGGGTTTCACCCGTTTCCCGGTTTCTGATGTCAGGGATGGAAATTCCCGCATTATTGGCTTGTTATCACTGAACCGGCTTTTATATGAGCCGGAGTTTGACCCCGACAAGGCTGCCTCCAACGTGGTGTTGCCGGCCCTCTTCATGGAAGAAGACCTGCGCCTGGAGGTGGCTTTGCGCCGCATGCAGCGCAGCGGGCACCGCCTGGCTATCGTGCTCTCCCGCGACCAGCGGGAGATTGGCGTGGTTGGCTTGCAGGATGTGCTGAGGGCGCTATTCGGAGAGGTGCATCTGTAATATGGAATGGGCGGAAATACTATCGATCGTCTGGCGCGTTCTGGCGGTGATTACGCTGGTGTTCCTCAACGGCTTCTTCGTCGCCGCCGAGTTCGCCCTGGTCAAGGTGCGGGAGACGCAGCTGCGGCCGCTGATTCAAGCCGGCGATCGGCGGGCGAAACTGGCAAGCCGGATACACAAGCAACTGGATGCATTCCTGAGCGCCGCGCAATTGGGCATAACGCTGGCGAGCCTTGGCCTGGGCTGGATTGGAGAGCCGGTATTCACCGCGTTGCTCGCCCCCCTCTTTGGCTGGGTGGGCCTGGAATCCCCGGAGGTCCGGCACGTGTTGGGATTTGCCATTGGCTTCTCAGTCATAACGTTTCTGCACATCAGCGCCGGCGAACAGGCACCCAAGTGGCTGGCGATCCAGCAACCCCTGCCTACCGTGTTGTGGATTGTTTACCCGATGCTGTGGTTTTACAGCGCCTCATATCCGTTTGTGGTCGTGCTGAACAAGTTTTCCCAATGGCTGCTGCGCCAGGCGGGCATGAAACCTGTCTCCGAGGCCGAGACCGGGCACTCCGAGGAAGAACTGCGCCTGCTCCTGGCGGCGGGGCACAAAGTCGGCAAAGGCGCCACGTTGAGCCGCGAAATCCTGCTCAACGCGCTGGACCTCCGCCGACGTCTCGTGCGGGAGGTCATGCGCCCACGGCAGGAGATCATTCCCCTGGACACCACGGCCACCATCGCTGCATGTCTGGATGTAGCCGAGAAAACTCGCTACTCCCGGTTCCCCTTGTGCGAAGGTGGTGATTTGGACAAGAGCCTTGGGGTGGTGCATATCAAAGATCTATATGCCATGCGCATGAAAGTCAGCAACGGGGCCGATCTCCTGCCCGTCGCTCGCAAACTGATTTACGTGCCCGAAACCGCCCGGCTCGAAAAGCTGCTCCAAATCTTCCTCGACCGAAAATCGCACCTCGCCATCGTCGTGGACGAATACGGAGGCACCGTAGGCATGGTAACCCTGGAGAACATTCTGGAGGAGTTGGTCGGGCAGATTCAGGACGAGTTTGATCAGGAAAAGCCGCTTCTGGTCAAAACCTCTGATCACGCATGGGAGGTGTCGGGCGCGTTGCCGCTGCATGAGCTGGCTGAGTTGACCGGTCAATTGCTGAAGGAGGAGGGAGTCACCACGGCGAGTGGCTACATCACCCATAGACTCGGCGGATTCCCGAAGGTGGGCGATGTCCTTCTCCTGGGACCTTTTGAAATGCGCGTCGAGCAAACCGATGGCATGCGGGTCAGCCAGCTCAGACTTACCCGAAAGGTTGACGCCGGGCTATCCCCGGAAATCTGACGGCGAGTCGAACCGCCGAGGGAGCGGAAAGGAGCGGATGGGTGCCTGAATTGCGGACCCGTAATCACCGGTTGCACCGGCGGTTTGACAGCGGCGAAAGCTCGATTACACCGGCGGCGGGCCATTTTCGGGGCGCCTACTCCAGCGGTTTGCGCCGGCGGGAATGATCAGTGCCAGAGCGGAAATGCCTGCCGGCAGCCATTGCCCTTGCACCGCCGCCGCGGTGGCCAGGCAAAAATGCAGGACGCACCAGACCAGCAGCGGCAGGTGATCGGTCCGGGGCGGCTGGGGCTTCTTGATCAGGAAGAATGGCGCGGTGAACAACAGCATCAGCAGCGCCGTGAGCCCCCAGCCCAGAAAATTCGTTAAGGGAGCCGAATACCACGCAACCGGCAGTTTCGTGCGGCCCCAGGCCCAAAGCTGCCTCTCCCGCGCGAAAGGCTCCAGCACCAGGCTGAATACGATCACGAGCAGGATGCTGATCACGATTATCAAGTAACCGAAGTTCCTCGACCCGCGCC
>JBBQYD010000414.1:0-5127 GCA_038209025.1 Verrucomicrobiota bacterium
AACCCGGTCAGAATCGTTGTGCCGCCCCGGGTCAGCGGCCCGGTCTTCCCCTGCCAATCGATGGTCCAGCCGCCACATTGCATCCCCAAGTCGTCCGCCGCCCGGCCGACCACCGCCAAAGTGCCGCTCTTCCGCGTCAACGGCAACGCATTGCTCTCATTCTTAAGCAGCACCAGGGATTCCCGGACGCAATCCCGTGCCACCCGCCGGTGCGACGGGGAACCGATCTCGATCAGTTTCTCAGGCAGACCGAACGGAAAGGCAAATACTCCCGATTGAAATTTCGCGCGCAGAATTCGCCGCACCGCGTCATCCACCCGGGCCTGCGGCACTTTCCCTTCTTTGACCAGCTGCGCCAGGAGCGTGATGAACTCGACGTAGTTATGTTCCTTGCCGGGACCGTTCGGGATCATCACCATGTCCAGGCCGGCGTTGATGGATTGTTCGATCTCGCTTTTGTAGTTGCCGGGCAATTGATCAATGGCCGCCCAATCGCTCACCAGGAATCCCTTGAACCCCATTTCTCCTTTGAGCACATCGGTCAGCAGGTATTTGTGTCCATGCATCTTCTGCCCATTCCAACTGCTGAACGAAACCATGATGGTGGACGCCCCGGCACGGATCGCCGGCCGGTACGGAGCCAGGTGAATCTTCCGGAACGTGGCTTCATCGGCCACGGTGTTCCCCTGGTCAACGCCGTTTTGAGTGCCCCCATCACCGGCGAAGTGCTTGGCCGAGGCCAGCACTCTGAACCCGCCGGGAAAGGGGCTCTGAAATCCGCGGATCGCCGCCGCCCCCAAGTCTCCAACCAAGGCGGGCGATTCACCAAAACTCTCGTAGGTGCGGCCCCAGCGAATGTCGCGGGCCACGGCGATGCATGGCGCAAACGTCCAATGAATGCCGGTAGCCGCCACCTCTTCGGCCGTCACCCGGGCGGCCCTTTCCACCAACCGGGGGTTGCCCGCGGCCCCCAACCCGAGGTTGTGCGGGAACACCACCGCCCCGCTCACATTGTTATGGCCATGCACGGCATCAACCCCGTAGAGAAGCGGAATCCGCAGGCGGGTTTTCAACGCCCAGCCCTGCACTTCGTCCGCCGCGGCGCGCCAGCTTTCCGGCAGGTTGTTCACCGGATCAGACCCGCCACCGCTCAGCACCGAACCCAGAAAGTATTTCTGAACGTCCTGTTTGTTGGCGAGCGCGCCCAGGTCCACCTGGGTCATCTGGCCGATTTTCTCCGCCAGGGTCATGCGGGAAAGCATGACTTGAGCTTGTTTGTCCCATTGGTCGGCAGCGTGTGCCGGAGCCGCGGCAAACAGCAAAACGGCTCCAAAAAACGTGGTGGTCCCGGTGACCAGCTTGACTGCTGATAGTCTCATGCCGGAAGGATTACTATAAAGCCCGGTGATTTTGAACACTAATATGCAGGGCGGTTTTGCCTTTCACGCAGGGCCGTTTTACGGCATGTTGCAGGCATGGCAGGACTAATCGCAATTGTGGGCCGCCCAAACGTGGGCAAATCAGCCTTGTTCAATCGTATCGTGGGCAAGCGGATTGCCATCGTGCATGATCAACCGGGGGTCACCCGGGACCGCGTCACCGCGGAAGCCGAGTGGCATGGCCGCACCTTCACGCTGGTGGACACCGGCGGCATTGGCCTGTTGCGTCGGGAGAAATCCGACGATGTAATTGTCAAAGCCGCCCTGGAGCAGGTTGAACTGGCTATTGAGGCGGCCGACGTAATTATCCTGGTCGTCAATGTCCAGGAAGGCGTGGTGCCGCTGGACCGCGAAGCGGCTGCCCGCTTGCGGACGAGCGGAAAGCCCGTCCTCGTCGCGATCAACAAGGTGGATACCAGCAGAGTCGAGTCCAGCACCCCGGAGTTTACGGCTTTGGGTTTCGAAAAACTTTTCAGTGTCAGCGCGATCCATGGTGAGGGCATCGAAGCCTTGATGGATGCCGCCACCGCCTTCCTGCCAAAGCCGGAGGCATCAACCACGGTTGACGATGTGGAGGGGGCCCCATCCGTCAAGGCGGACCCCCTCAAACTGGCCATTGTGGGCCGCCCCAATGTGGGGAAATCCTCCATTATCAACGCCCTCACCCAGTCTGCAAGAGTCGTGGTCAGCCCCATTCCGGGCACCACCCGCGATGCCGTGGATGTCCCTTTCGAAGTGACGACCGAAGGCACCACGGAGAAATACGTGTTGATTGACACTGCCGGGCTCCGCAAGTCGCGCCGGGTGGACGACAGCATCGAGTTTTTCAGCGTGAAACGAACCGAGGAATCCATCGCCCGTTGCGATATCGCGGTGCTCGTGCTCGATGCCGAAGACGGCATCACCGAGCAGGACAAAAAGGTGGCCGACAAAATCACCGAGGAACGCCGGGCTTGCATTGTGGTCGTGAACAAATGGGACCTGGTGGACGCCTCCGTGCGGAAAGCGCGCGAAGACGAGATTGATCGCCGCAATCGAAAGGAGAATCGGAAAGCGCCCAAAACCATGACCACCCTGGCCGAGTTCGGCCAATGGGTGCAAAGGCACCTGTTTTTTCTCGATTACGCCCCCGTCATCTTCACCTCCGCAAAGGATGGTTTCCACTTGGACCGCCTCCTGGAGGCCGTCCGTTACGTGGCGGCCCAACTCCGGCAGAAGGTGCCCACCGCCATTCTCAACCGCACCCTCCAGGATGCCGTGGAACGTCGCCAACCCGTCAGCGAAGTGGGCCACCGCCTCCGGTTCTTCTATGCCACCCAGGTGCGGCAATCTCCCCCCACCTTCCTGATGTTCGTCAATCGCGACGAGTTGTTTTCAGATCAATACAAAAAGTATTTGGCAGACCAGATGCGGGTGGCTTTCGGTTACGAAGGGTGTCCCATCATCATGGTGCCCAAACCCCGTCCCAAGACCATCGACCCGGTCAGGAAGGCCCGCCCCATTCCCGCCCCAAGATCGGGGAAACGCGGCTTTGAAAAGTCACGCGCAACCACCCGTGGAAGAGGCCCAAACCGGACCAGAATCGGCCGCTCCAAGCGCGCGTAAACTCCGCCCTCGAAGCCGGGCTTTATTCACCGTTGAAAACCGTGGCTCCGAGCCCATAACTGGAACCTATTTCTGAGCATTTTCCCGAGTAAATAACGTTTGCGTAATTTTTCCGAAAAAATCCTTGTGCCCCCTATATGTAGGGTCTAGAGTCCCCCCGTTCCCCTACTAATGGGGTAGTTGCCAGCCCCCAAAGACGGCTGGTTTATTTATTAATGAGAGAAATTTTAGCCGCAATCAGCTCTGGAATGCTGTATTTGGCAAAGTCGAAATAAATCGCTTCAGTTGAGAGGAAAACCATGATCGACTCGAATTCAGAAGTACTGTCCGCGGGTCCCCGAACGATGGTCGCCCGCAAAGGAGTAAAAACGGCCTCGTCCACCCGCAAAGCCCAACCCTCATCCCGTCGGCGATTGAAGCTGGAGCGGGTGTTCAGCACAGCGGAGGTAAATCCGTTTGACCAGGTCGAATGGGATAAGCGCACGGCTGAAATAACCGATGACGCCGGGAAGGTGATTTTCAGGCAGGAGAACGTCGAAGTCCCCAAGTCATGGTCGCAATTGGCCACCAAGGTGGTGGTCTCCAAATACTTCTATGGGGAACAGCACACTGCCGAACGCGAGGTGTCCGTTCGTCAATTGATCCACCGGATATGCCGGACCATCGCCAACTGGGGCGTGAAGGATGGTTATTTCGACAAATCGCAGGGGGAAGTCTTTTATAACGAACTGGTCTGGCTCTGCGTGAACCAGTATGGCGCGTTCAACTCTCCGGTGTGGTTTAACGTGGGCCTCTACCATGAATACCACGTGGGCAACACCTCCAGCCGGGGCAATTGGTTTTTCAACCCCAAAACCGGCGAAGCCGAACGCGCCAGCACCCAATACGAGTACCCGCAGTGCAGCGCCTGTTTCATTCAATCGGTGGATGACAACATGGAATCCATCATGCACCTGGCCCACAGTGAGGCCATGTTGTTCAAGTTCGGCTCCGGCACCGGCACCGACCTCACACCCATCCGCTCCAGCAAGGAGAAGCTCAGCGGCGGCGGGCGCCCCAGCGGTCCCCTTTCCTTCCTGAAGGTCTATGACCAGGTGGCCAACGTGGTGAAGAGCGGCGGCAAAACCCGCCGCGCCGCGAAAATGAACACCTTGCGCGATTGGCATGGTGACATCGAAGAGTTCATCGACGCCAAACAGAAGGAGGAAAAGAAGGCCTGGGCGCTGATCGAACAAGGTTATGACGGCTCCTACAATGGCGAAGCCTACGGCAGCGTGATGTATCAAAACGAGAATCTCTCGGTGCGCATCAGCGATGACTTCATGAAGGCGGCCGTGGCTGGCCAGGAGTGGTGGACCCGCGCGGTCATGACGGGCAAGCCTTTGGAAAAGAAAGATGCCGCCACCCTCCTGCGCAAAATCGCCGAAGGCACCTGGGTCTGCGGTGATCCCGGCCTGCAATACGATGGGGCCATTCAAAAATGGCACACGTGCAAAGGCACCGAACCCATTCACTCCACCAATCCCTGCTCGGAATACGTGTTCCTGAACAACACGGCCTGCAACCTGGCTTCCTTGAACCTGATGAAGTTCAAGCGGGAGGACAGCCGGTTTGATGTGGAACGGTTCAAGTCGGCCGTGCGCCTGTTCATCACCGCCCAGGAAATCCTCGTCGATAACGCCAGTTACCCCACCAAGGAGATCGCCGAGAATTCCCACCTCTACCGCACACTCGGGCTGGGCTACGCCAACCTCGGCTCCCTGATCATGAGCTACGGCCTGCCCTATGATTCCAACGAGGGCCGCGCGCTCGCCGGCGCCATTACGGCCCTGATGACCGGCGAGGCTTACGAGCAATCCGCCGAAATCGCCAGCGTCATCGGCGCGTTCGCCGCCTACCGCGATGCCCGCTGCGCCCACGTTTCGAAACCCCTGGCCAAAGACAACGTCGCCTCCATGCTCGAGGTCATCCGGTTGCATCGCGATTCCATCGAGCAAATCCAGCCGAGCGAGGACTTTAATTATCTCAAAGTCGAGGCGCGCCGCGTCTGGGACGGCGCCCTGGAGCGCGGTCTGCGGCACGG
>JBBQYD010000415.1:0-5116 GCA_038209025.1 Verrucomicrobiota bacterium
GCCGTCAGGAGCAACCGGGCGGAACGGGCCAGCGGCTTTCCGTCCACAGCATTGAGCGTAATTACGGCAAAGGTTCGCGCGTTGGCCTTCACGTCGAACTCGGAACCGGAGAGCCTCGTGGTTCTGCCGGTGCAGCGGCCCACCACCGCTTTGGCCGCTGGTGCGTCCACGGTGAAAAGACCGGCGTCGGCATCCCACGCCACCATCGGCGAGGCCTCTGACTTCGTCACTTCCGCCTCCAGCTTGCCGCCCGGCGTGAAGCGGAGTGCCAATCGATGCGTGAGCAGATCACTCGTGGCCACGCCGGCTTGCTTCCAGGCCTCTGTCATTGAAACGTCCTCAGCGGTGAGTTCTTCCACCTGACCGGCGGGTATGGCCAGACGCGCCGTGCCGGGAGCGGCCTCCACGTCGCCGCGGCGGAACATCAGCGCCGCAGCCGGGAGAAAGGCGAGCTTGGCCGGATGTTGTTGCAGCGCGAAGTAGCCTGTGATCCGCCGCGCGTCGAAATCGGTGCCACCCCAGTCAAACTGGAACAGTCCGTCCCAATCCTGCAACGCGGCGAAGCTGGCGATCATCGGGAACATCTCGGCCGCGTAATGGCTGGGGGCAGGATGGTCATATTCACTCACCGTGAACGGTTTGCCCGCCACGCGATAAATGCCGAGCCTGACCAGATTGCCGCCGCTTTTGTCGGCCACCATCGGTGTGTTGGAGATCTTCCAATTCGCCCCGTCCCACGGCCGGCCGGGGAAATGCGGATGTTGCCAGTAAGCGTGCATATCAACGAAGTCGTTGAAGGATTCACGATACGTCCCGGCGATGCCTCCGTAGCTGGCCTGGGTGTCGATGATAGCGGCTTCGACACCGAGATCCTTCTTCAGAAACGCGCGCATGCCGTCGGTGTAAGCCCGCTCAGTTTCGGCCAGGAACCGGGTCCAGGCCAGACCTCTGGGCGAACCTTGTGTGCGCGCCGGCGCTGCGACATTGCCAGCCTCCAGCGATTCGCCCGGCTTCAGCCCAACGGAACCGCCGCGCCGGAGCGTGAGGTTTTTGATTTGAAAATCCCCCACCGGCCCGCCACCGACGACGAAGTCGAAGCGCACCGCGCCGGCTTCCACGCGCGCCGCGCGAAAGGCGTAGCTGAAGGTCTGCCATTGGGGCCCCAGCTCAGCGTCTTCGCTCAGGCCGGAGTTGTGCCAGTCGGCTTTGTCGCGGCGGATGCTGAGCGGCAGCCGGCGGGGCAGCTCTGAACGCGCGCTAAACTCCAGCGTGTAGAGCTGGCCCTCCTGCAGCGTCAGCCCGGCCCAATGAAGCTGGGCGTGCCAGCTCACTTCGGGGATTTTGAGCAGAGAGATGCGGGTTTCGCCAGCGCTGTCGTTGGTAATCGAGAGGTATTGACCGCCTTGGGTCTTCAGCGGAGCCAGGAGAACATTGGCTCCCAGCACTTCGTTCCCTCCCCAGGCCGCCGTGAGCTTTTCGCTGGAACTGTAGCGGCCCTTCAACCAGACATTCCACTTCTTCAGCACTTCGGCGCGATAGTAATCCGGCAGCGAAGCCACTTTGAGTTGCAGCAGGGAGTTTTCATTGTTGATCTCGATGATCGCCACGCAGGGATCCTGGGCGTAGCTGGCATGCGTATAAGGGTTCACATGCGTCAGCAGGGCGCGGGCGTAGTCGCGCTGCATGCGGATCATCTGGTCGTTGATTTTGTCGATGGCCTTCCCGTAATGGGGAAGCTTCTCCTGCCGTTCGCGGTTGCTGGCCAGCCCGTCGGGGAAATCCTCACCTTCCCAGTAGTTGCGCGAAATGTGGAGGTTGATATTGGCGTAAACGCCGTGGCGTTTCAGAGCGGAGATAAAATAATCCAGCCGGTCGAGCTGCTCAGGATCGAACTCGTTCTTTTTTCCCGTCCCCGCCTTCCAAATGCCGCGGGGTGCCACCTGGTTGTCGGTGTGGTGAAAGCGGATGCAATTGATGCCCAGACTGGCCAGGCGCGCGGCCAGCTTGTCGGCCGTGGCGTGGTCCGGGAAACAACTGCCAAACGTGAAGTTGCTGGCCAGGAACCGGAGCCGCTGGCCTCGTCCATCCACGAACTGGCCGTTCCGCACCCTTACGAAACCGCGTCCGCCGGCAGGCGGATCATTGAGCCACGAGAGATCCACGATCGAGCCGGTTGCGGGCGCCGCCAAACCGGGGATGACGAACGGGAACATTTCCTCGGCCGCCGGCGTTTGCGCCATAAGCGATCCGGTGGAAAGCGCGACCGTCCACCCAAGGAGCAATCTGAATTTCATGACATGGTCCAACGGAACTGAAATTGCTTTTTTGGCGGAGGTTTGTGCTAAGCGCTCCGCGGCTGAGGGAGAATTGTTTTTGGTCTCACCAAGCATGACGCGACTCTATCAATTACGGTCGAAGCGTCAAACTGGTAATCGTTGCCAGTTTTCCGTCGGTCTTTTGGGTTGGTAACGGTCCACGCGCGGTGAACCCCGGAATCGCAGGGTGCCGAGACTGATAGGGAATTGCTTTTTTGGCGGGCGTCTGGACTAAACGCTCCGTGGGTGAACGCTCTGTAGAGTGGACGGGCCCGAGAAGTTCCTGAATAATGGGCTCAGCGATAAATCGAGCGCCCATTCAAACTGATGAACAGAGCCAACACCGGCCGCTCTGAAGGCCTGAACCCAAAAGCTTTTTGCTGGTCGCCGATTCTCTGGCTGTCGCTAGGAGTCATCAGCGCCGTGTGGCAGTTGGGATTGCGATCCTGGCTGCCCGCTGTTCACGGAATCCCCAATACCGCCTTAAGCACGCTGCTTTTCCTGGTGACTGCCGCCGTGGCCAAGTCAGTGCCCGCGAGATTCCAATGGGGCATGGTCGTGGGGCTCGGCTTTTCGGCTCTGGGCGATGCGTTCCTGATGCAGCAGCGGGATTTGTTTGTAGCGGGCCTCGGCAGTTTCCTGGTGGCCCATCTCTGCTACCTCTGGGCTTTCACGTCCGATAGCCCCCTCGCACAGCGTAAACTCCCTTTCGCTGTTTATGGAGTTATCGGCGTGGCACTGGTATTCTGGCTGTGGCCGCAGGTTCCCGGGAAATTGCGTCTGCCGGTATCCTTGTACGCTGCCACCATCACGACCATGGCGGCACAGGCGGCCAGCCGCGCACTGGTGAATCGGGATTCCGGCGCCACCTTGGCGGCGGTTGGCGCAGCTCTGTTCGTGGTCTCAGATGCCGTGCTGGCCGCACGGCGCTTTGGACAGCCCATCGACCATGGCCACCTGATCGTCCTGGGCACTTATTTCGGCGCGCAAGCCGGACTGGCACTGTCAGTGGTCCTTTGCCGAGAACCATGCTCAACCACCCAGCAGGAATCAAAAGGCGTGTCTCATCGCAGCCAATGAAATGCGTGGCGGTGGATAACGCAGGCTCGGATCAAGCGCGAGCGACCGCCATAAAACGGAGCGATAGTGTCAAAGAATCAAAGCTGGCCCGCCCGTGATACGCCCCCAGACCGCCGGTTGGGAGGTCTTTACCTCTTGGAACTGGGACAGACTGCGTATTGTTGGAAAGCGGGGTCTCTTTGACCATGGCGGGGCATGCAACAGCGATGGTTCAGTGGTTTAGTGCATTCCGGTTGCGCCCGGCTCAACCCCGACGTGCGCAAAGCAAAGTTTTGCCGGTTTCGATTTGGGTTGGTCGTTCTGTTTTGCACCTTAACTGTTTCTGCTACCGTTCCCTCCCCAACGGACTTGAATACCCCCCAAATCGGTGATTACCAGCTTCGTATTCTCACTCCGAATCTGCTTGAGCTCTCTTTGGTGACTACCAAGCAGCCCGATCCAGCGCTGGTGGATCCTTGGAATTGGGTGAGTTGGGCTAACGGGGAGCAACAATTCCTCCCGCCGGACTTCTCGAGCATCCGGGTTATGGTGAACGGCCATGCGAACACTTTCACCAACCGCGGTTTCAAACGCCGGCCGCTTTATGCGCCGCTGTTGGAATGGGACTTGCGAATCGGAAATTACCTCTACCTTCAAATACCGAATGCGATTCCGGCGGGGGCCCTGGTGCAGGTAATCAACGATGGAACCTTGTGGCCGACGAACCTGGCATTTACCACCGCGGCCGATCCGCTGCGGTTTAACCCTGCGATTCACGTGAATCAGGAGGGTTACCTGCCGGGTTACCCGAAGCAGGCGTCGGTCGGTTATTATCTCGGCGAGTTGGGCGAGATGGCTATTTCCACAAACAAATTCTTTCTCGTCACCGCACAAAACGGGACCGTGGTGTTTCAGGGGACGCTGATTCCCCGTCCGGACGCCGGCTACAACTACTTGCCTACTCCCTACCAACGGGTCTATGAGGCGGATTTCAGCAGTTGGACTAACCGGGGCGAATATCGGATCGCGGTGCCTGGGATGGGCGCCTCGTTTCCCTTCCGCATCGACGAAGGCATCGCCATGGCTTTCGCCCGAACCTACGCCTTGGGAATGTTTCATCAACGCAGCGGTTTTCCCGTGGCCTTGCCCTTTACCCGATTTACCCATGGCCTTGACCATATTGCGCCCGCCAGCGTGCCCACCAACTCCGCACCTCCTTTCACTTTCACCTGGGAAACCGTGGCGAATTATGCCGTTGACATAAATCCTGACAACCCACCGCAAACCGCGCCCATCCTTACCAACCCGCCGGCCCAACTTTATCCGTTTGTGAACCAGGGCACGGCTGACGTCCATGGAGGCCACTTCGAGGCGGGAGATTACAACCGGGTGACCTACAATGGCGCCCAAGTCATCCACCTCCTGCTGTTTGCCGCGGATTCACTTCCGGGCGTCGGAGCCCTGGACAATTTGGGTCTTCCCGAGAGCGGCGACGGGATCAGCGATGCGCTGCAGGAGGCCAAATGGGAAGCGGATTTTCTGATGCGCATGCAGGATGCCGACGGCGCATTTTATTACTCGGTGTATCCGCAGGACCGCGAATATGAACTCGACGTGCTGCCCGAGAATGGCGATCCCGCAGTCATCTGGCCCAAAAACACCGCTTCGACCGCCGCCGCGGTGGCTGCGCTCGCTCAATGCTCATCTTCTCCCCGCTTCCGGCTGGCTTATCCGCAAACCGC
>JBBQYD010000416.1:0-5107 GCA_038209025.1 Verrucomicrobiota bacterium
GAGGCCGGGCAAAATCCTTCCAGGTGACCTTGGCCGCGCCTGTCGGCCTGGGGAGTTATTCGACCCATTGGCGGATGTTGCAGGAAGGAGTGGCTTGGTTTGGCGAGGAACTGGTCGTTCCGATTACGGTCAAAATGAAAACGGCGGCCACCGTGACGCTGAGCAACCTGGCGCAAGTTTCCGATGGGACGGCCAGGAATGTAACGGCCACCACCACCCCGTCGGGCCTGAGTGTCAGCCTGACTTACGATGGGTCGGTCTATCCACCGACCAGCACCGGCAGCTACGCCGTCGTCGGGATCATTGATGATTCGAACTATCAGGGGCGCGCTACCAATACGCTGGTCATCACTGCCAATCCCAATCTGGTTGCCCAAGGCAGCTTTGAAGGCAATGCCAACGGCGCGAGCGTCACGTCCCCGCCAGACGTCATCGATTCGACGACCATTATGGGCTGGCGCGCGTTCGATGTGGTGTCGAGTGAGGTTGCCTTCAGCGCCACGATTATCACCAATGCCTCCGCGGGCAGCCAGGCCGTAAGGCTCGACGCCAACAACGCGACCGGCACCGGCGGCAGTTACGGGCTGGATCAGTGGGATCCCGGTATGCACACCCCGGTGAGCTTTGGAACAAACTATATTGTTGCCTTTGACGCCGCCTGGATCGCTGGGGCCAACGCCAACAACCTGGTCGCTTATGTGAACGAATTTGACAACACGGGGGCTTTCATCGGCACCTCGGAAAACCTGGGGGTGGTATCGGTTTCGGAGACCGGCTACAAGACGTTTGCTTTCCTGTGGAAGGCGGTTAATCCGGGTACGACTGAGATTGGCTTCGGTTTCAAACCCATGCCGGGCGTCGCGGGAACCACGGCCGTGAGTCTTGATAACCTGAGGTTGGAAATTCCGGCCACGGTGCCCGCGAACGGTGATTTTGAATACAGCCCGATCGGCACCAGCGCGGCGCTGACCATGCCTGCCATTGACACCGCCACGTTTACCGGATGGCGCATTTATAGTCTTGGGTCGCCGCCGATCACTAGTTTCGCAGGCACGATTGTTGATGCCGGCAACTACGCTGGCGGTCAACCAGGCAGCCATGCCATGCGCCTGGACATCAATAATACCGGCTCTCCCGGGGGCCCGGACTATGCTTTCGATACCGATAATGCCAGGGTTCCGGTGATCTCGGGTAACGCCTACACCCTATCGTTTGACATGGAGTTGGACGGAGTTACCGGCGGCACGATGGCGCTTCAAGTTTCAATCGCTGAATATGATGCAGGTGGCAATTTCACCGGAACTCAGGGAACCTATACTCCTACACTACCCACGGATCAGACGTTCCACCACTATACGATGGATTACGTTGTGCAGAACCCCAACACGACACAGGTCACGATTGGCTTTCATCCCATGAATCCGGGCTATGTAAGTGCTCTTGTGCTCGACAATGTGGTGCTGGCGCCTTACGTCCCCGTCGTCAATACGGTCACGGTTTACCGGGCCAAAGGCGGGACCACTCAGATAAAAACGGCCAAACTCATGTCCAGCCAACCGCTGGGCTTCACCTTCCTGGCCAATTCGTCCACGACCGCCAACGGCGCCACGCTGACCAGCGACGATACCACCATCTATGTGCCCGCAAGCAGTGTGGATGACAGCTTTACTTACACATTCAGCGGTTTCGGCGGCGCCGCCGGAACCGGCACGGTGCTGGTCAAAGTGGGCGCCCCCACGGGTCAACCCGGCACAGCCTTCCTGAATGGCAGTTTCGAGTCCGACACCATCGGCACAGGTGCTGGCTATGGCACGCCCTACATCGATACCGCTACCTTTGCCAATTGGCGTCTGTTTACCGTTGGTTCGCCACCGATTCTTGGGTTTTCAGGGACAATTCAGGACGCCTCTACGACCGATGGCGGGACGCGCACTGTTCAGGGAGGAGTGCCCGGCAGCCATTGCATGCGGCTGGACGTCAACAATCCCGCCAATCCCGCAGGCGCTGATTATGGGCTGGATCGTGATAACGCGAGGGTTTCCGTTACTTACGGAGTCACCTATACTTTTTCTTTCGACGCCGCTTTATACGGCCTAACCGGCGGATCGTTAACGCTGGT
Source organism: Verrucomicrobiota bacterium (assembly GCA_038209025.1). Taxonomy (GTDB): domain Bacteria; phylum Verrucomicrobiota; class Verrucomicrobiia; order Limisphaerales; family UBA8199; genus JBBQYD01. The sequence continues at coordinate 2,120 of JBBQYD010000416.1, forward strand.
AGCTGGCATCCCCGAATTCGACGGGGCCGGCGGTTTCACCGGGAGTCAGGCTTCCTTCACTCCGACCCTGGATGGGGCGTTCCGCACCTATGCTTACAGTTGGACGCCGTTGAACCCCATTACCGCCACCATCGCCCCCGCTTTCAGGCTCTACTCGCCGGGTTTTGCCTGCGCGATTGGACTCGACAACGTGGCGCTGCATGCGCCGGTCGCCATGACGGACACGATTAGCCGCGCCCCCGGATTCACGGCCCAAGTGCAAATCTCCAACCTGCTGACCAACGACACGGACACGGAAAACCATCCGCTCACGTTCGTGGGTTATTCACCAACGACCACCAACGGGGCGACGCTGACGAGCGATGGCACCTACATTTATGTCCCGGCCAGCACCGTGGCGGACAGCTTTACCTATGAGCTTACCGACGGGCTGGGCGCCACCAACAGCGGCACCGTGCTGATTCCCATTGTCCCGAACTACGCCACCACGCCCACGAACATTGTGTTCAGTTTGAGCAGCGGCACGCTTACGCTCGCATGGCCGGGGTCGCACCGGGGTTGGTATGCGCAATCAAACGCTGTCAACCTGGCCAATGCCGGTGACTGGTTCGACATCCCGGGCTCGCAAACGGTCACGAACTTGAGCTACACGATCAATGCCTCGCGCACCAATGTGTTCTACCGCCTGCGCCTGCCGTAGGTTGCAGCCAGACAGGGGCACTGCTCCTCGCCGAAAGCGAGCGCACCGGCCCCTGGCAAAGCAGCAGTAAACAAACCGCAGGATCATGGTTTGGCCCACTGCTGGTAATCCCGGATGAGTTCATCATCGGTTAAGCCGGTGGCAATGACCAACCGGGCGGCAGCCCGCGCCGTTTCGCCCTGGGCGAGATCGCGGCCAAAAAGCGAAAGATAGAGCGACTTGTGTTGTTCGGTTTGTTCCGGGGTGCTCACAGCGAAACAATCAGCCTGCCGGGCCATGACGACGGCGGTCAGTCCATTCGCAGGGCAGCGCCTGAAGCCGAGTGGGGCGGAAAAGCGAGGCATGATCACCCAATCAACCGGGCTGGGCGGCACTTGCCAGCGTCCGTCGCGAATCACGCTGGCCGCAAGGTCGTCGCGTGGAAACGCCAGCCAGGCACCATACCTGGCCTCGGCAAAACAGAAACGCGCTTGGGAGTCGTTTCCAGGTCCCTGCGCATACCCGGCCGAGTTGGTAAATGCTCCGGCAAAGTAGGAACCCAGAAACGATTCAAACCGTGTCAAATTGGTTTGCGCTTCAACCACCGTTTCCAAATCGAGCACATTCGGAGCGGACCATCGATAAACTGCGCGCAGTTCGAACGGCCGCTCCGCTGCCGCCGGCCAGCGCACCGTCACGCCGCCGTCAGCGCCCAGCGTAGCTTCGCTTGGCCAATCCCAGGCTGCGGTTCCGTACCGATGAGAGGCGGTGAAAACCCGGTAGTGGCCGAACAATCCCATGCTGCGGTCCAGCGTCATCCCGGTCGGAATATGCACCACGGAGGAGAGCCCCTTGGACTTGCCCCCGGCTCTTAAAGTGCCTCGCAGCACGCCCGTGTCGAAGGCGAATTCCTGCGCCCCGGAGTTTCGAAAAGCAAGTTTCCCCGGAGCCGTTGGGTTGCTCTGGGAGTAAGTAGTCAATGTGCCCGCGGCCAGGCAGGAGGAAACCAGAAGCAGAATCTTATGCATAAGCGTGTACCAGTGACAGGTCCAGTCGTAGTGGCTTGAGGCTGAACTGTCAATCCGCAAGCGACACCTGCAAGCTCGCAACCACCGCCGTCATTCCAGCTTCGATCCAGCCAGGCGGTTGAACCAACCCGGCTCACTCGGGCTTCAGGTCCCGCGACATCAGGTCGCGCACCGACTGTCCCACGTCCTTGTCCTCGTAAAGCATGGCCCGCACCTCATCGATGACAGGCGTCAGCACACCATGCTTTCGCGCAAGTTGAAACGCCGATCTGGCCGTTGGATATCCCTCCGCCACCGCCCGCGTTTCGCGCGCAATCTCAACCGGACGACCTCCCCGCCCGACCCGCTCGCCAAACTGGCGATTCCGGCTCAGTCGCGAAAAACACGTCACCATCAAGTCCCCCAGGCCGCTGAGCCCGGTGAATGTTTCGCCCTGCGCCCCGCACGCCTCGCCCAACCGGCGCATCTCCACGATTGAGCGGGTCACCAGCGCCGCCTTGGAGTTATCACCAAACCCCAGGCCATCGCCGGCCCCCGCCGCAATGGCGATGACGTTCTTCAACGCGCCACCCAACTCCACCCCAAGCCGGTCATCGCTGGTATAAACCCTGAACGACGGGTGCGCGAAAATGCGCTGGACCTCCGCCGCCGCCAGCGCATCCGCGCTCGCCGCCACCACCGCCGTGGGAATATCGCGCGCCACCTCGATGGCAAAGCTGGGACCGGACAGGATGCCGCAAGGCGCCACGCCGCGAACTTGCTGGGCAATTTCATGCCCCAGTGCGCCGCTGCCAGCCTCGAAGCCCTTGCACAGCCAGAGAGCCGGCATGTCGCGCGGCAGGCGCAACAGCAAGTCACGCAGCGCAGCCATCGGCGTTGCCAGCACCAGCAGGCCGTCGCGCGCATGCGCGATAGCGGCATCCATATCGGCTTCGATGCGCAGTCTTACGGGCAAGGCCACCCCGCTGAGGTAGCGCTGGTTGCTGCCATCCAGCCGCATCGCATCCGCCTGGGCCGGGTCACGCGCCCAGAGCAGCGTTTCATGGCGATCTGCGATGGCGCAGGCCAGCGCCGTTCCCCAAGCCCCGGCACCGAGGACGACGATCCTCATGCCTTGGCCCGGGGCCTCAGTTCGCCCCGGTGATGATGCGCGAACCGCCGCCGTTCTGGGCTGCAGCCTGCTGCTGCTGAGCTTCGAACATGGCCTGGAAATTGACCTCGGTTAGCAGGATCGGCGGGAAGCCGGCACGCGTGCAGACGTCGCTGACGATAGCGCGCAGG
>JBBQYD010000417.1:0-5100 GCA_038209025.1 Verrucomicrobiota bacterium
GCGCATATCGACCGGGCGTGCGGCCACCTTGGCGCCAAGAACGGCCCTTCCGTCGGGGAGCTGGCGGTGGCGGTGGCCATTCAGCGGGCCTGCTCCCCTGGCCCCAAGCGCGACCTGGGTGACTTTCTGGATGGCAGTGTGCCTCGCCTGTCGTGTTTGCCGGGCTCGGCGTTCAGCGGACAGGCTTTTCATCGGGTAGCGCAGCAGGTCACCGAGTCCGCCCTGGAGCAGGCGCAAGTGGCCATTTCGAAGGCTGCGGTTGCCGGGTTCAAACTCTCGGCCGATGTGCTGGCCTTTGACACGACCAACTTTGACACCCATATCGCCACCCTAACGCCTGGCGAACTGGCCCGGCGCGGACACGCCAAAAGCAAACGCCGGGACCTGCGGGTCGTCGGTCTGGGACTCCTGGTCAGCGAGACCGGGCATGTGCCACTCCTGTATCGGACCTACTCGGGAAATGGCTCGGATCAAGGAGTTCTGGAAGCTTGCCTTGGGGGATTGAAACAACTGCACGAGGCGCTCGACGTGGGTGCCGGTGGAAGGCCGGCAGCACAACGGACCCTGGTGCGCGACGGCGGGTTCTGGAGTCCGCAAATGGAGTTGGACCTGGATCGGGCCGGTTACTCCAGCATCATCTCGCTGCCGCTGGGTCACGCTGCAGCGGAAGCGGCCTTGGGAAGGGCCGCGCGCCGGGGAGCGATGCAGCCCCTTTCGGGCAAGCTCAAGCACGTCCGAGCGGCCCGACTGCGAACCCCGGTAGGAAAGTTGGACCGCTCGCTCGTCGTGGTGGAGAGTGAAGAATTGCTGGCGGGGCAGAAGCGCGGCATTGCCGTCGCCCTGCGCAAGGCCAGGGTTGAGTTGCGCAAACTCGAAAGACTGGTGCAAGCCGGCCGCCTCTCACGCGAGCGCCTGGCGCAGCGCTGTCAGAAAGCACTGGCCCGCGAGCATTTGTCGAGCTTCGTCGTGACCACCATTGCCGGAACCGACCAGCGACCGACGTTGGGCTGGGAGGTGGATGCCACTTTGCGTCGGCAACTGGAGAAGACGCGGTTGGGCCGACGCGTCCTGTGCACCGACCAACACCATTGGAGCACAGGGCGAATCGTTTATGCCTTCCGAGGCCAATGGAACGTGGAAGAACTCTTCCGCCGGGCGAAGAAGGGTGGAGTGGTCCCGTGGGGGCCGTCGCATCAGTGGGCCGATGGTTCCCTGCGCCTGCACACCTTCGCCACCGTGCTGGGACTGATGCTCGTTAGCCTGGCCAAACTGGCGCTGGGAACGGACGCTTCCGCGCGCGAAACCATGAAGAGCCTGGCCGAGGTCCGTGCGACGTTGGTGCGGACGACAACGGGAGGTGCGGGCCGACGCCGCACGGTAATGCTTGCTCCGGACCTGACCGCTGAACAACGCCGGGCCGTCCGAACCTTCAGTTTAGAGCGCTGGTTTCCTGCTGTTCTTTCATGTATGTCAGTTCGACCAATTCAACCATGAAAGACACACATAATTCCAAATCCAACCCTTCAGAATGCGAAGGTAGGGCTAGTATGCCGCCGGAGAGAATGAGGTTGTTGATGGTGATCAGCCCGGCTCCTTTCCAAACGATTACTCCACCCGCAGGAACCGTCAATGACTTGCCGGCGAAAGTGTAGGCGCTGGTATTCGCTGGCGTGCGCAACCAAAAGCCGGCGGTGGAGTAATCATTCGCCGCTGCCGGTGCCGAAGCGCTGTCCCAGTTGCCTTTGGCGTTGAACGAGGTCGCGCCGATCACATCGGAATTGGTGAGGCTGATGCGGGCCGCTGACGCCCCACCGAGCCACAAGCAGGCCAGGGAGAAGGCAAGGCACGGGAAGAGCGCGAGCTTGTGCGCGGATGAGAGATGGGATTTGGCTTGAAGTGCCGATTTCATGTTAGATGTCTGCCTCTGAAATTGCTGTTCAAGAACTTACCTCCCCGCGCTGCGCGAACAAGATGCGCGGCATAGTGCCTGGGTCGGCTTGTCCATGTCAACCCGCCGCGCTCGGGATGAAATGCTTGGTTGTGGATGGAAACCTGCTATTATAGACAGCCATTGAGTGCTCGTTCAAACTCAACATCAACATTGAAAGGAAGAATAAGTTTATGGCAGTGTTAGTCGGCAACAAAGCTCCGGTTTTTTGTGCGTCCGCAGTCATCAACGGCGGCGAGATAGTCGATGCCTTTTCGCTCGAACAATACCTCGGAAAGAAATACGTCGTCTTCTTCTTTTACCCAGCGGACTTTACGTTTGTTTGCCCCACAGAAATCCTGGCCTTCCAAAGGCGCCACGCGGATTTTGAAAAGCGCGGCGTCGCGGTGGTGGGCTGCTCGGTTGATTCCCAGTTTTCCCACTGGAAATGGCTGAATACAGAAGTCAAAGATGGTGGCATCAAAGGGGTCAAATTCCCGCTGGTCGTGGATCAGTCCAAGACCATTTCCAAGGCCTATGACGTATTGGCAGGAAGCCACCAGACCAGCGAGAACGGAGAGCTGGTGTTCGTCGGCACCCCGATGGCCTATCGCGGTTTGTTCCTGATTGACAAGCACGGCATCGTCCAGCACCAGGTCGTTAACAACTTTCCTCTGGGCCGCAGCATTGAAGAAGCCCTGCGCATGGTGGATGCCCTGCAATTCAGCGAAACGCACGGTGAGGTCTGCCCGATGGATTGGCACCTGGGCCAGGATGCCATGAAGGCCACCCCCGAAGGAGTGGCGGCCTACCTGAGCAGCCACTGAACAGCCAGGCCGGATCCGCCTTTCCGGCATGGGCTTGGCTGTCCCGGACGAGGACTTGTTTCGGGGATCGGCAGCCTGATCGCCCGGAAATCGAAGGCTTCGGGTCCTTAAACAACCCCGGCGGCCTGAACAGCCGCCGGGGACAGTTAGAGGAGGGCTGGGTTATTCCACTCGGATGCGATAGAACTGCTGCGGATTCGCAGGACTGACGGGGATTGTGAACGTAAGCTGACCACCTCCCGCATTAGTTTGAATGCCCGTCCAAACCGCAGGCAGGAGCACTGAGGAACTCTCCACCACGTAATTGAACCCCGCCGTGGAATCGACTTTAAGAACCAGGTTGCTGCCGCTGTAAACCGGCGCCCGGATCGTCGGGGGTTGCGCCAGAGTGCTGGCCACCTTGATGATGCCTTGGCTGCCGAACAGCGACATATCCCAATACAGGTCGGGCGTGGCAAGCGTTGGCAGGTTGGTGGTCACGAAACTCCCGCTCATAGAGCCGTCAAACAGGTTGAAGGAATCACCAGCCTGGAGCGCCGGGCCAATGTTCGTGATGTTCAGGTCGCCTCCAAAAATAATCGTGGTTGCCGTGATCAAGTCGGCGTTCGGCGAACCGGTCCGGTTCAGTTCCATGACCGTGATGCCTGACAGCGTGAGGGTGTTGGCGAAGGATAATGTCCCGACCGAAGCGCCAGGGCTGACCGTCCCGGTGGCCGCGACGTTGCCAATGACACTGCCGCTGCCCTTGAGCACCTGAGTGCTGGCCAGGATGAATCCGCCAGAGACGGCGCTGACATTAAACACCGCGTTGCTTTTCAACTCGATGCTGGGCGTGTTCGGAATAAAGCCGCCGACCCCGAGTGTCAAGGTGCCCCCCTGGATGATTGTCACCCCGGAGTAATCATTCACGTTGTTCAGCGCCCAGGCACCCGCGCCCTGTTTGGTGAGGGCCGGAATATTTGCGCCATTGTTCATCAGGCTGCCGTTGAGCGTGCCCGTGCCGCCGCCACTTAGGAACAACGTGCGCCCAGTCGCCGCGGCACTGATATTCCCCTGAATCGTCAACGAACCGCCATCCACGGCAATTTCGCCACTGCCGCCGCCACCGATCAGGCTCACATTTCCTTCGATGATGTTGTTGCCTGCCACACCGTGGATCGGAATCAGGCCCGCACCCTCGGAGGTTACAGTGCTGCCGCCGCTGATCTCAAACGTAATTGCGCCGGGGATGGACAGGCCACCGGTCAATAGCAGTTCGGCGCGAATGAGTTGCACCGTCTTGGGATAGAGACCGTCGCCCAAACCATACTGGTTTTGGAGCCGAATGAAGCCGCCTCCGGCACCGTTGGGACTGGGGGAGCTGGAACCGGTGGTCACGTTTCCAGTGAAACTGTTGCTGTTCACAATGACCACCGTATTGGAGTTCAGCTTGCTGAGAGAACCTGCCCCCAGCAATTCCTTGGTCATCGTTAGATCGTTGCTGGAGTTGAGCACCAGCTTGGCGGCGGTACCCGCCAGGTTGATGAGCCCCGTCGGCAGCGATCCATTAAGCCCCCCGTTTCCGACCTGCAACGTCCCGCTGTTCACCACGGTGTCTCCCATCTGCGGCGCATTGGTTGTAAGTATCTGGAAAATGCCGCTGTTAATGATGGTGGCCCCCCAGTAATTGCTGTTCCCGGCCAGGACCATGGTGCCGTTTTGTTCCTTGGTCAGGGTGGCCTCCGGCCCCAGCGAAAGCGTGTCCGAGAAGGTCAGAATGGTGCCCGTGCCCGCTGAAGTGCAGAGCAGGTTTTGGTTGTCCGCCGTCACGCTATTCGAAAGGGTTAGCTTCAGGTAGTTGTTGACGATTCGAATGTGTGCAGGACTCGCCACCGTGATCGGACCGGTCCAGACCACATTATTGCTATCGGTGTTGACATAGAGAGCGCCTGGCGCGGTGGAAATGCCGTCGCCGTTAAGCACGACGGGCTCGGGGATCAACCAGTTCCCCCGACTGACAATGCCCACCCGTCCACCAGCCTGCACCACTGTGGGGAACGCAGGATCGCCCAAGGCGCTGTTGTTTTGCAGGTGCAGCGCGCAACCGGCTTCCACAGTGTTGATCCCCATATAGGTATTAGTGCCGGCCAACGTCAGGCTTGCGCCGCCGCCAGTCACTCGCACGGAACCGGTGCCGCTGATGGTGCCGGCCAGCGTGGTGCCGCCAGTCAGACGATTCAGCACCAATTCACCGTTATTAACAATGTTGCCGCTGCCGAGATTCCCATTGGTGCCCCCGTTGCCCATGGATAATGTCCCCTCCTCAATGCTGATCGGCCCGCGGAAATTGTTGCCGTCCATCGCCAG
>JBBQYD010000418.1:0-5098 GCA_038209025.1 Verrucomicrobiota bacterium
TAGAGTCGCCCGTATCCCGGAGCGACTACCTTACAGTGATTAAGGATGTCGCTCACAAGGGGCTTGCGGGGCCGATTGTTTATGGCGCGTTGCACGCTCAGGGCGCCAGGAACATCGGTGCCACGAAGCTGCACACGTATAATTCCGGCCACTTCGCCCAAGTGGCTCCCGATCTGAACATCGTCTAAAACACTTTCCCGCTTAGCGTCCCACCGGATAGTCGATTCCACGCCACAAAGCTGCCCAGGGGCAGCGCTTCCACCGTGGGGCGGTCACCCCCAAGCCCGGCCGCGCAATCCAGGGCCAGACGCTCCTGAAGCCGGAAACACACCAGCTCCGTGCAGGCGCCGGTGATGCTGTCATTGATCCGGTGTGGGCGTTGGGTCGCGCAAACCAGTTCCAGTTGTTCGGCCCGGCCCATCTGCGCCAGCGCGGCCAGCTCGCGGGGAATGCCCTGGGGAGAACACCAGCGCCAGACTTCATCCACCAAAAACACCGGACCATCCCCACGCGTGTGGGGAGAACAGAGGGTTCAAGAAGGGTTGCTTTGGGCGGGCCTCCGTGGGATATTCCCATTATGAAGTCAGCGACGCTTGACGAACGGAGGCGGTTGGTGATGCCGCCAGAGTGTCCCGCTCACTCCGCAGTCACCATTCAGAAGCTGGATACAGATACCTGGATCATCAAAAGGCAGGTTCCCGACACCGGTTTCAAACTTGTCGCCGTTCGCGTGATTGACCGCCTGGCCGATGATCCCGCCTGGGAGAAAACCGAACGAGCCCTGGCCGCGCACGCTTCCAAAAACCTTCCCGAACCCGAATGAAGCAATTCGATATCTACTCCTGGCAGCCTCCTGGCTGGAAGGAACCCCATCCCGTGGTTGTGGTGTCCCATCCGGACCGGGTTTCCAGGAAGAATCCGGTGGAAGTCTTGGCGTGCTCCACCAGACGAGCAACCCGCCAGGTTGAAGATCATGAAGTATTCCTGGATGCGGCAGATGGCCTAAGCTGGCCAACGCTGTGCAAATGCGATCTGATCTATGCTGCGGAAAAAGGAGAGCTGCTCAATCGCCTGGGAGAGGTTTCATCGGCGCGACAAGTGCACCTGGTCAGAACCATTTTGGCCGCCCACGGATGGGCCGCCGTGATGTAGTCAGAACACCCGCCCGGCTTGGTTCTCTGAGGATATCCCGGTTTTGTTGAGCCATTTGGCCGCAACCTGGGGCGCGGAGACCGCCACGGCCTTCCGGGCGGGATCAGACCAGCGCGCATCCTTTTCAATCTCGGCCTGAACAGCCTTGGGAAGCTTGGCTTTGACCGCGCGGCCCGTGATTTGAGCAACGGTGAGATTCTCGATGGTCGGAATCAGTTGGTCGAAGAGCGGTTTGAGCGTGCCTGGATCCCATGGCACCACGACAGGAAGCGTATCACCTGCAGGCACTGGAGTAATGCCCACACAGGGCAACGGCGGCGCGCCTGGATCAACAGACGCCGCAGGGAGAGGGGGAGGGTGGGCAGCTTTGATTGAGGCCCGCGCGCGATCTTTGCGCAGCCGATCCTTCTCTTTATCCGCTGCCAGAGCTTCCGGGGAGCCGGGCTTGAGCCCGTCCTGGCGAGATCGGCCTCCGCGCAAGCCTCCAAAGAGCGGAGCTGTAGCCGAAGCAGAAGGGACAGCGGCAGAGTGGACCATCCCCACGCGTGTGGGGAGAACCGGCTGCTATAAAACTGCTCTCCGAGCCTGCGCTTGGCATTATCCTGGACGGCATACACGCCCAACAGGAATTCCCCACGAACCACGTCTGCTGTGGCAATTTCAGTTTGTGCCTCCAACCACGGAAGAAAGGCCGGGTTTGCCCTCTCCCCCCTCAATAAACACATCCGGATCAATGAGCCTGCGCATGATTAACCCCTTGATCGAGTTTCTTGATTTCCGCGCTGATGGCATCAGCCGCTTCCGCGTCCGCTTTGTGGCTCCGGAACAATTCTGCGGCTTTCTTGCCACTCATAAATCCCGGTTCAGGTGTTAACCTTGCGACAGCGTGTCCGTGATTGCTGATAACCACGGTTTCCCCATGTTCGACCCGCCCCAAAAACTCATGCAAGTTTCTCGCAAACGTCTTCGCCGATACTTCGGTCATGCTCACAAAATGCATATCTTTAGCACTTCCGTAAGCCTGCGCAGACCAAAACAGTCGCTCTCGACCGGATGCCAAATCCGCCACTCATCAGCGCACTCACAGCAAACCACCGATCAGACCTTGTCCGGCGCGGGCACCTCGAAGCCAGGACGATTTGCATTCTTCACCAACTTGTTAGCCTCGGCGGCGAAATCGCCGGTGAACCGCTCGGTCTTTGCGTCGAACGTCAACCACGGACCGACGATGTATTCGGCCTTGTCCTCCGGCACGCCCACCCCATCGCGCATGATGGCGTGCAGTTTCATGAAATGTTCGTAGGCGTCCTTGTTGTCGCCGAAACGTCCGGCTTTCGCGTTGAACGGCACCTTTTGGCCCAGGCGATAGGAGTTGTTGATGGTGTGGCCGAGAGTGCAGCTATAGTGGGCATCCGCCGCGTTGCCATTGGCCATTTCCGGTTGGCCGGCGCGGCACGCGGCAATGAAGCTGCCCCAGTTTCCACCGGGTGTGACTTTGCCCGGCGGCACCGAGAGTTTCTCGCCCTTGGCGCTACCCCTGGCAAAGTACTGTTCGCCCACAATCCGGCCCCCGTCCTCGAAGTAATACTCGTTCTCGACCTGTTCCTGGTAACCCTCGTAGTTCACGTTGCGGACGTTGAAGAACACGTATTGGCCGTTGGGGTATTCGGCGATGCCGAACAGGGTGTTGGGGGTCTCGCCCTGGTCGTTCCACTGGAACCGGCCGCCAATGGCCATGGCGCGGACGGGATGCGTCACTTTCGGATCGAGGGCCCAGAAGGCCATGTCAAGTTGGTGCGTGCCTTGGTTGTTGAGTTCGCCATTTCCGGTGACCCAGAGCCAATGCCAGTTGTAATGCACAAAGTTGCCGTGGTACTTCTCAATGCCCGCCGGTCCGCGCCACAGGTCCCAGTCCAGGTTGGCGGGAGGATTGGATGGATCTTTAAAACCGATGCCCGCGCGCGCCTTGCAGGCGTAGCCGTAGGAGATCTTCAGCTTGCCGAACTTGCCCTCATGAATGGCCTGGTGCAGGCCCGCGATGGCCGCGCTGCTGCGGCGCTGGGTGCCGTGCTGCACCACCACGCCGTATTTCTTCTGCGCCTCCCAGGCGACCCGGCCTTCAGCGATGTCATGGCTCATGGGCTTTTCGACATAGACATGCTTCCCGGCTTGGGCGGCCCAGATGGTCATCAACGAATGCCAATGATTCGGCGTGGCGATGGAAATGGCATCCAGGTTTTTGTCCTCCAGCGCCTGACGGACATCGGTCAGTCCTTTGCAGGTGAATTTGCCCGCCACTTTCATTTCCAGCGCCTTCAGTTTGCTGTCCAGAACCTGGCGATCCGGATCAATGAGATAGGCGATTTCAACGTTGGGTTGCTCCAACCAGCCGCTGATGTGGCTGCCGCCGCGGCCATGCACGCCAGCCACGGCAATACGGAGGCGGTCATTGGCCCCGAACACGCGGGGGGTCGCGGCGGTGCCGCAGATCAAGGCCGTGGTGCCGGCTGCCAGGGAGTACTTGAGGAAGTTACGACGAGTTAGGTTGGGCATGATTCAGTCTTTGTAGCGGTTAACGGCTATCGTTTAAAGGCAAAAATGGCTGGCCCTTGCGTCAGGGGTGCCTGTGTGTGTGACTATACAAAGACAGTGCCAGAAGGCTCGTACCCTGAGCCGGTGCAGAATCCTGTCCTGCGCCCCTCGTCAGCCCGCTGTTGCCGGCTGGAAAACGGCGGCTACAATCGGACCATGCACAACAAGCGCTTCGCCCCGTTAATGCCGGCATTGGCACTGGCAATTCTCCCGCTGACTGCGCTTTCCGCGGACCGAGAGGCGCCCATCACTCCCGCGCGCTGGAGCTGGCAGGACGCCTGCGCCGGGGTGGACGCCAAGGGAGACCTGGCGTGGCAACCGCGTCCCTTCGTATTCCAGAAAGGTGCCTCGGTCCGATACATTGATTTCGAGGCGGGTGACGACGCGAATCCTGGCGACGGCCCCGGAACGCCCTGGAAACATCATCCGTGGGACTCCCAAGCCGCGGGAAAGTCGGCCGCCGGCTCCGGGGTTCACACATACATCTTCAAGCGCGGTGTCGTTTATCGCGGGCGCCTCGAGGTCAAGGATGCAGGCCGGCCGGACGAGCCGATCCGGCTCACCAGCGACCCAGCCTGGGGGAGCGGCGAGGCTGTCCTCTGTGGCTCCGAGCGCGTGATCGGCTGGGCCAGGGGCGCCACCCACAAAGATATTCCGGAGCCAGATAAGGTTTGGTGGGCGGACCTCAGCTTCGCGCCACGAAGCGTTTGGAGCGTGGGCAAGGATGGCGCGATCCTGCGAATACCGCTCGCGCGCACGCCGAACTGGAAGGTTTCCAATCCTGACGATGTGAAAAGCGAGTGGTGGGTATGGGACAACCCGCGCAAGGCGTTCGGCAACACCATCACCAACGCCAGCGGCCAGGCCATCCATCTCGGGATTGACACCCGGCACATCAAGGACAAGCCCGAAGACTATTTCAAAGGAGCGTTGATCTGGCCCGAATACGGCTGGGTGATGAGCGGGCCGTACCCCGCTGAGGTGGAAGTGGTGGACCTGAAGCAGCACGGCCTGGGATTTGGCGGCTGGACCGGCGGCGGCACGGGCGGTGTGATCATGCGCAACATGCGTTACTACCTCGAAGACAAACCGCAATACCTTGACGACCCCGAGGGCGAATACTGGTTCGAGAAAAAGGGGCAGGGCGGCCGCCTTTATGTGCGGCTGCCGGGCGGCGCCGATCCCAACGGGGCACAAATCGAGGCCGGCAAACACATGAACCTGGTGACCGGTGAGAAGGTCGAGCACGTCCACATCAGCGGGTTGACGTTCCGGTTCACCACCCCGGCGTGGGACATCACCTCGGCGTCCTGGGATTTCAGCACCAAGCCGTGGGGGTTGCGCCCCGCCATGC
>JBBQYD010000419.1:0-5088 GCA_038209025.1 Verrucomicrobiota bacterium
CCCTCTCGCCGCCCTGCAGGTGAATACCAACGGACTGGCGGGCATCGGCACCGCCACCCCACGGGCGGGCCTCGACATCCAGTCCAGCGGCACCGTCGTTGCTCCCAGGGTGCTCTTCGAAGTGGATTTTTTCTCCAGTGAATTATACACGAATCTCGGCAATGTCCGGTCCGTGGCGGCGGAAGGGAATCTGGTGGCGCTGGGCGCGAACTCTAGCACCGCCGTGATGCTGATCGACGTTGCGAATCCTCAGAGTCCGATTCTGCGCTGGCAGGTCCGGGACGGATCGGGAGTTTACACGAATCTTGGCCAGGTGAGTGCGGTCGCCTTGCGGTCCAACCTGTTGGCGGTCGCAAGTTGGACTTCGGATGCGCTTACCCTGATAGACGTCTCCGATCCGGCCAATCCGGTGAAGCGCGCCCAATTGCGCGACCACGTGGACGGCTGGAATGATCTGGCCCGGCTGGAAGCTGTCACCATCAGCGGCAACCTGCTGGCCGTGGCCGCCTACCAGGACGGCGCGGTGACGCTGGCGGATGTGTCCAATCCCGCCAGCCCAATCCGGCGTTACGTCTTTAAACAAGGCGTAAACTCATACAACAATCTGGCGGGGCCGATGGCAGTGGCAATGAGCGGCAATTTGCTGGCCATCGGGTCGTGGTCCAACAGCGCCGTGACGTTGGTGGATGTCAGCAATCCGGCCGCTCCCCTCAAGCGGGCGGAACTCGTCAATGGCGCTGCGGGCTTTACCAACCTGGACGGGGTTCATGCGCTTGCTTTCTCCGGAAACCTGCTGGCCATCGCCGCGGCGCAGGCCAATGCCGTGACCCTGGTGGACGTGAGCAATCCGTCGGCCCCCGTGCTGAAATCCGTCCTGCGGAATGGGGCCGATGGCATCACCACGCTCGGCGAGCCACGGGGCGTCGCTATTGCCGGCAACCGCCTCGTTGTGGCGGGCTTCAGCTCCAACAGCGTGACGCTTTTTGACGTGTCGGATTCGGCCCGCCCGCAACTGCTGGGCGCGGCGCGGAATCGAATTGGCGGTGCTGATTACCTTTCCGGCCCGTGGGGCGTGGCCTTTGCGGGCAGCAACGTGGCGGTGGCAGGTTACTACTCCTCCGCTTTCACAATGCTGGAGTTCGCGGCACAACCAGCGGGTCTCGTGAGTCAGGGCTGGGTGGGCATTGGCACCCGCGATCCGGACGCCCCACTGCATGTGGTGGGCGACGTCCTGGTCGAGCAAGCTCAGCTTTTCAACGTGAATGCCCACCGGCTGGCGCTCGGCACCGACAACCAAACCATCGGCCGTGATTCGATCGCCATCGGCCACCAAAACACCGCCATCGGCTGGAATTCGCTGGCGATCGGATACACTGCCAAGGCCACCGGTTGGGGGGCGATGGCATTGGGTAGCGAGGCTCGAGCCTCGGGTAATTTCTCGCTGGCGCTGGGCTCCAGCGCCACGGCCGGCGGCTGGTACTCGCTGGCCTTCGGGGTTTACTCGTACGCGGGCGGAAACAGCGCGGTGGTGCTCGGCCCGTATTCCGAGGCCAGGGGCGACTATTCGGTGGCCATGGGCTACGACGCCTCAGCCACTGCGGAGGACGCCTTTGCGTTGGGCGCCGGAACGCAAGCCACAAATCTCTACTCGATGGCACTGGGCCACTCGACGGTCTCCGGCGGCTACGCCTCCACTGCTCTGGGCCAATCCACCAAGGCCCTGGGGCAATACTCGACCGCCATGGGCAACGATACCACGGCAGGTGAGATGCTCTCCATGGCTGTGGGGTATCGGGCCCGGGCCACCAACCAGGGAGCCTTCGTCTGGGCCGACTCCTCCGAAGCGGATTTTGGCTCCACCGGGCAAGACCAGTTCCTGATTCGTGCCACAGGCGGCCTCGGCATCAACACCAACCGACCGCAAGGGGCCGCGCTCAACGTCGCTGGCACCGTTCGCGCTACCACGTTCCAGGGCGACGGCGCTGGATTGACCGGCGTAACCGGCAGCGGCATCAGCTCGGGCACCATCGGCGACGCGCGGCTATCTCCCAACGTGGCGCTGCGCAGCGGTGGCAACACGTTTAGTGGCGCGCAGGTGATCAGCAACGGCAGTTTGCGGATGAGTGATCAGGAGATTTTCCTGCGCCGTGACGCGGATGCCTTCCATGGGTTGGGCTGGTATGGCGCCGGCAAACTCTTCGCCGGCTATGATGTCAATGGCCCGGTCCTCTATGGCGGGGGCAACGGCGCGCTGGGCACCCGGGGCAGCACCAACACCATGGCCCTCTTTTGGACTGGAGCGGGCAACGTCGGCATTGGCGGCATTCCGCAAGACACCCGGCTGGATGTGCAGGGCGATATCCGACTGAACAAGAACGACCTGTTCTTCCGAGAAACCACCGACCGCAACCATGGCCTGGGTTGGTACGGCCTGACCAAGCCCTTTGCGGGTATCAACGTGGACGGCCCCGTGCTCTACGGCTGGAGCGGCGGCGGCCTGGGCAGCACGAGCGGCGGACAACGCCTAGCTCTGCAATGGGACAACACCGGCAACGTCGGTATCGGCACTATCGTTCCCGGGCGCCGCTTGCATGTGGCGGACGGCTCAGGCAGCAGCGGCAGCATTCAGGTTGGCCTGGCTCTCGCCAATGGCGATCCCAAGCTCATTTATTTCGGCGATGGCGACTATGTCCACCTCGGGGAGAACGGCGCGGACGACACCATGGAGTTGACGGCCTCTCGGTTCTTTTTCAGCACTGGCAACCTCGGCATCGGCACCAATAATCCCGCCTACAAGATCCACCTGGCCGGCGGCGCCTATTGCAACGGCACACAGTGGGTGAACGCCTCGGACCGCAACGCCAAGACCGGCTTCACCGGGATTGATCCCCAGGCCGTCCTCGACCAGGTCGTGGCGCTCCCAGTCACCAGTTGGCGCTACAAGACCGAACCGGAAGGAACCCGTCACTTCGGGCCAACCGCCCAGGATTTCCACGCCTCCTTTGGGCTTGGCGACTCGGACACCGCCGTTGGCACCGTCGATGCCGACGGCGTGGCGCTCGCCGCCATCCAGGGGTTGAACGCCAAGCTCGAAGCCCAGCTCCGCGTGAAGGAATCCGAGGTGCGCGATCTGACAGAACGCCTGGGGAACCTCGAGAAGCTGGTGAAACAACTTGCCGCCGGCAGGTAATCTCGACCTGGGTTAAGCGCTCAAATCCACCGGCCGGCCGACCCGCAACACCAGCACCGCTCCCGCCGTGAACAGCACCGCGCTGTAGCCGAAAGCCACGTTGGTGCCAAATGCCGTCCAGAGCGCCCCCACCACCAGGCTCGACAGGAAATCTCCAACTCCGTTCACCGTCGCCAGCACCCCAAAGGCCATCCCATGATGGCTCTCGTCCACCAGCTCCGCGCAAAATGAATCCTCCAGGGTTTCTTCAACCGCCACATAAATCCCACCAAAGGTAAACACCAGCGCCAGAGTCCCAAGCGTGAAGGGCATGAAGATGATCCCGCCCGCCATGATGGCCGCCAGAAAGTACCCCCCGGCCAGCACATGATGTTTGTTGAATCGGTCAGCCAGCCAACCCGCAACCACCGAGAAAGCCGCGTAAAAGACGTTGTGCAACACATACAGTCCCACCGCCACGCTCGCCGCCTTTCCCGCCCCCAGGGAGGGCGTCAGCTTTTGCGTCGCCAGAAGAATCAGCAAGGTGTGCGCGAAATCCCCCGCGCCAAACAGCCCCACGGCTACGAGAAATCGCCGATACGCCTTGGGGAGCAGCCGCAGGCGTTCGCCAAAAGAAATGTGCGCCACCGGTTTGCGTTCTTTCTCCTTTACCAGGAAGGCGATCAGCGCGGCCGCGCCCAGCCCGGGAATCAGCGTCAGCGCAAACAGCGCCAGGTAGTTGTGGTTCAACGCTCCGAGCAGGACGAACGCGCTGGTCGGCCCCACAATCGCCCCCAACGTGTCCATCATCCGCTCAAAGCCAAACGCCCGCCCATAGGTCTCTTTTGTCACCGAACCGGCCAGCAGCGCCTTGCGCACCGGGGTGCGCACCCCCCGGCCCAGCCAGGCGCAGGCGCGGGCCACCAGGACGTGCCACGCGGCGGTGGCCAGCCCGAAGGACGCCGTGCCGAGGGCCGTCACTATGTAGCCCGCCACGGCAATTGGTTTGCGCCGCCGCAGTTTGTCCGTGTAGTAGCCGGACCCCAGCTTCGCAAAACTCGACAGCCCGTCGGACACTCCCTCGATCAAGCCCAGCCAGGCCGCGGCCGCTCCCATCGTCGCCAGAAACGCCGGCATGACGGCGGTGGCGATTTCATGCGACCAATCGCTCAACAACGACGCCAACCCGATGCCGATGACGGTTCGGTTTAACCAGGCTCTTTTGTTTTTATGTGAGTTGGGCAAGCCTGCTCAAATTCCACTCACGATAGAATTCCCCGTGAGTTCGGTAAACTGTCTAATTACAGGTGGATGATGCCGCGGTGCAGCGCGGAGGTAACGGCCTCCGTACGGTCCGCGACGTGAAGTTTCCCCAGGATATTCTTGAGGTGGTCTTTGACGGTGTGTTCGCTGATTTTCAAGACATCGGCGATTTCTTTGTTCGCGAGACCCTTGGCCAGTTGATGAAGCACCTCAATTTCGCGCGGCGTCAACTCCTCAAACATTTTCCGGTCGGCGAGCCGGGTGGCGACGTCATCACGAATCCAGCGTTGCCCGGCCGCCACCGCGCGGATTGCCGGTATGAGACTTTCGCGCGTGGAATTTTTTAGCAGGTAGCCACCCGCGCCTGCGCTCAAGGCCTGGTGGATGTCGTCGTCGCCATCATAAGTGGTGAGCATCAGAATGCGCGCCGCCGGGAACTGCTCCCGAATTTTTCGGGTGGCATCAATGCCATTGCAGACCGGCATTTTCAGGTCCATTAAGGCGAGATCGGGTTTGAGTTTTTGGAACAACTCAACCGCCTGCTTGCCGTCAGCGGCTTCGCCCACCACCAGCAGGTCCGGTTCGGTCTCGACCAGGGCGGTCAATCCCATCCGCACGACATAATGGTCATCGGCGATCAGAATTCGGATTTGATG
>JBBQYD010000420.1:0-5082 GCA_038209025.1 Verrucomicrobiota bacterium
CCACAGGTCACCCACGGACCGAACCTGCATCCGCCTCTCTCGCCCGCCGCCCGACTGCCTGTGGAATTCAAACGATCGCGTCAACCGGCATGAGTTCGCTTGTGGAGTTGAACCTGCCACAGGGGGGGGCGTTTCTCAGGAAAGCCGTTTGGTGAGCGACCCTCAGAACTTCAATACCGGACTCGTTTCACGTACAAGTCACCGCCTTCGAGGTGTTGCACAATCATGTTCACGGTCTTATCGATGGCGCCGAGATTCTCCCGCACGACGCGGACCGCATTCATCCCCATGGTCCGGCGCAGGGATTCATCGCTCAGGAGTTGCTCGAAGGCTTGCTCCAACTCAGCCGCGCTGTTGACTTGCAGGGCGCCTTGCTGGTCCACGAACCGTTTGGCAATGTCGGCGAAGTTCTGCATGTGGGGCCCAAAGACCATGGCCCGGGCGAGCGAGCCTGGCTCAATCGGGTTCTGGCCGCCCTCGGCGGTGAGGCTTTTCCCCACAAACACCACCGTGGCGTGCTCGTAAAAGTGCATCAGTTCGCCGGTGCTGTTGACTACCAGGCAATCGACCGTTCCGGGATCATGTTGGGTGGTGATGGACACCTCGTTGCGATACACAAAATTGATGCCGCGCTCCTTGAGGGCTTTGCCCACCTCCCGGCTGCGTTCGAAATGGCGGGGCACGAGCACCAGGACCAGGTTCGGAAACTTCTTGCGCAAGTTCTTGAAAACATCCGCGAGAATGGCTTCTTCTCCCGGATGCGTGCTGCCCCCCAGCAAAATGGGGCTATCCGCGGGCATCCCGAGCTGGCGTAGAATGCGCGGCACGTGCAGCACCCGGCGTTCATCCAGTTTGGCGGCATCATACTTGAGACTGCCCACAATGCGGATGGCTTCCGGTCGGAAACCCAGCTTCGTCAATCGGGCGGCGTCCGCCTCATTCTGTGCGCCCACCCCGGCGAACGCGGCGAATAACGGTTTGAAGATGAATTTGAGCAGGCGGTAGCCGCGATAGGACCGGTTCGAAAGCCGCGCGTTCACCAGGAACGTTGGGATGCCCATTTTCCGCGCTTTCCAGAGGAAATTGGGCCAGACTTCACCTTCCACCAGCACGATGGCCTCTGGCCGCACAGTGCCCAGGGCTTTGGAGACGCAACCGCGCAAGTCCACCGGGTAGTATATCCGACTGATATGCCCGGGCAGGCGTTTCTCCAATTCAGCCATGCCGGTGGTGGTGGTGGTGGAAACGACCAGCTTCAGGTTTGGCAGGCGCGGTTCAAGGGCGTGAATGAGTTGAGTGCAGAGATTGACCTCCCCCACGCTCACCGCATGGATCCAAAGCGTGTGCCGGTTGGTGATGGCTTGCTTGAACTTGGCGTCGTAGTGGCCAAAACGCTGGCGAAAGTCACGTCGCCAGTTACCCCGCCGCCGCATCCGTAAAAAATAATACGGCGACGACAAAACAAACAAAAAAGTAAAAAGGACGTTATAAAGTATTCGCACGGCTGCTGTTCCCGCTTGTAGAAACCATTTTGATTCTGTCTAAACCGGACATTTTGTGCAAAGCATATTTCCGACAAGCGGTTGCCACGCCGGGAAATGGTTCAATTTCATTAGGCAATCTGCATTTACAGCAAAGTCATGATTCGAGAAATGGGGGTGAACACCCCATCTTTAGGCTTTATTTGCGCGTGCGGGGTCGTAGCATGGGACGTGTGACTGTTGAAACGTTCGGGTTGGAGATCGCCGAGGCCGTGAAGATGTATGACAAGTATGTCGTGTGCATCAACAAAACTCCCCAGGATTTCGAGTCTTCCCTGGTTTCCTTGCTGAAAAAGGCTCTTAAGGCGTTTGAAAGTCGCGGACCCGGCCTCCGGCACGGCATCGCGTTGGATCAGCATGTCACTGTGATTCTTAGCCAGAACGATTCTGACCGTCCCTTGTGCGGTGTCTATTTTAACCTGCATTCGCCTTACCAGAAGCCCTCGCAACTGAACAAATCAAATTCTTTGACTGGGGCTCTCGGCGACAAAGAGGTCGGCTGAACCATCCGCCGGCGCTCAGGTAAATTTATATTGCCCGGGTACGGCGACCGAGGGGAATGGCAGGTCGATCCACGCAACGTTTTCCGGCCCCAACCGGGTATTGGCAGCCAGGGCCTCCTCCCCCAGCACCGTGCGACCGGCGCAGGCCGATGCGCGCCCCATAATACCGGTGAGGGTGCTTTCCGCGACCGCTTGGCCTTCGTTGAGTGGTTCCCCCGCGCGGATGCTGGCTCCGAATATGAGGTTTGGCGGTTGGCAGGAGGATACCCGGCGGCGAGAATGGGGCCACCTCTTTTGACAAACTAAATTCAGGGAACCCAATTGGGGTGTGGCTTTTTCTTAAGCCCAGGTGCAGGATGGCAGGCAAAACTGGTGCAATGGGTTTCCCAACCCGGTACCGACTACACTATGAAACTGTTTTCCGCGAGGGTTCGTGCCGTTTGGGCCTTTACCTTGATCGAGTTGCTGGTGGTGATTGCGATTATTGCGATTCTGGCAGCCATGCTGCTGCCGGCTTTGAGCCGGGCCAAGGACCGCGCGAACCGGATTTCCTGCACGAACAATCTGCGCCAGTTGGGGGTGGGCGTGATGATGTATGCGGACGGATACGGGGACCGCTTGCCGGCCACGCAGTTTGATCCCGAGCGGCAGGCGGGGAGCATGCCGTGGGAAAGTTACGAATTATTTGTGCAGGGGGGAGCGGGAGCGGTGCCGTCCACAACCCCGGGCACCAACCTGGGGGTGCTCTACCGGGAGAAGATCGTTTCGACGGGCAAGTCGTTCTATGATCCCGGTTTGAAGCACGCGGAGAATCTGCCGATCAACTTCGAGATGAAGTATTACGAGCCCTGGCCCACGTACAACGGGGCACGCGTGCGCGGCAATTACATCTATTACCCACAGACGAAGACCCTCTCCTCCATGAGCCCGCCGAACATGGAGTGGGCCACGGTGGCGCTGAAAACGATTCAATTGGCGTCGGAACGGGCGTTGGTCACGGATTTGATTTACACGTGGCGCACCATCCCGCACCGCAGCGGAAACAACCCCGTGGGCTTGAATGTCGCGTGGGGTGATGGGCATGTGACCTTCAGCACGTCCAAGGCGGCGTTTGACCGGACCAAGTATTGGGATTTCGACGATCAGTTGAGCAACGCGAACCCGGGCAATAACACCCCCAAATTCCGAAGCATCCTGTCGCTGCTGAGGCCGTAGCGCAGTTGAGGGTTCGGGCTACTTCGACTCCAACTTCAGGGTCAGATCATTTTTCATCGACATGGCCTGCTTCTGGCCGCCCATGGTCATGCTCATGGTCAATTCCGAACGCGACTTGGCGGTTACCGTCACCGGGAACGCTTTCGCAAGGTCCATGGTCGAGTCTCCGGCGCCAGTTCCGGTCATTTTTATCAGGTCCAGGGGCATGCCCGGCATGGTCGGGTTTTGGATTTTCTGGCTGCCGGCGCTTTGCGTGACAGAACTCTTGATCGTCACTTGGCTGCCTTCGAGGGAGACCAGTTCATAGGTGGCTGTTTGGTTGATGGCGATGCCCTGGGATTTGAGGGGCGTTTTGGCTTCCCACCTGGCTCCCGGGCCGACGGGTTCTTCCGGGAGCGGCAGGGCGATATTGGCCAGCCAGTCCTTCATCTGGTCCATCAGTTGCTTCGATTGCGGGTCCGCGCCCGCAGTTTTCAGGTCCCACGC
This sequence comes from Verrucomicrobiota bacterium, assembly GCA_038209025.1. Classification (GTDB taxonomy): domain Bacteria; phylum Verrucomicrobiota; class Verrucomicrobiia; order Limisphaerales; family UBA8199; genus JBBQYD01. The sequence goes on from JBBQYD010000420.1 coordinate 3,746, forward strand.
CAACGTGAGCCCACGGTCCGATATCCTCCCTGTGCCGGAGGAACCTTTCAGGCCGGTCAGGGAGGCTTTCATCGCCTCCATGACCTGGGGGGCAATCCCGGTTTCCTCCACGATGCTGGGTTCGCCCATAACCAATTCGTAAGTGATGTCGCCGTTATCAGCCACCGCTTTAACGGTAAGTTCCATGGGTATGTCTATGGCGGGTATTTTAGTGGCCGGGGGTTGCACCGCGCCCATCTTGACTTCCATGGCCATCTTGAAATTGAGGTTCAGGGATTGCTTCGCGCCGACCTCGGGTTTCAAGCGAAGAGCCTGGCGCTGCTCGCCGCCGGCCTGGAGCAGTTTGACTTCCTTTCCGCCCTTGGCCGGTTGGGGTTTCCCGGCGGCCTGACTCTGAGCTGTTGGGCTGGCGGGAGTGGTTTTGTCCTGCAAGTAGGTCAGGCGCAGGGCCACCATCTTCGTGTTCCAGGTGGGGTTGTTTTTGCGGAAGGCGAACAGGTTGGTCTGGGCCTGCTTATACAAGGTGACCGCGGGGGCGTCCTTGCCGCTGGCGCTGAGGGTATCGGCCTCGTGAATTTGGGCCACGATATCCAGGAAGTCGTCCTCGGGTTCGGCGGCGTTGGCGGGGGCGGTGAGCAGGCAGATGGAGAAGGCCAAGGCGAGGAGAAACAAGGCCCAAGGGGCTTGCTGGCTGGGAGCAGGCGCTTTCCCGTGAGGCTGCCGGTTCATTTTACTCATGGGCGGAAGCGTAAGAAGCTTGGGCGGGGCGTCAACTGGAAAAGGAGAAAGACCATTCACCCGGGGCCACCTGTCACCGGGCGATGAGCCGCTCCGCTTTGGCCACCGCAGTTTCCAACCTTGCGCGGCCCGGATGATTGTCGCTGAGCTTATCTTCCGTTTTCTCCAGGCACTCCGTTCGGAAGGTCTCGCCGCCCAAGCACCAATCCTTACGAAAGCGTTCCAGTGTTTCGGGGTCCATCTCCTCCAATCGCCGCCTTTCCATGTGGCGCTCGAACTCCTGCCGCGACAATGGCGTGTCCTGTTTTATTCCGTGCTCGCCCAGCAGGCGATCGACCCGCAACCGCACGGGCCGATGGCGCTTAGAGCGTGTTTGGAAAATGAGAAAACTCTACGTTAACGTTATCGTACAAGGAACCCGAATAGTATAGATGGAATGGATGCAAACGCATCCAACGCGTTATCCAACGGATCTGACTGATGAAGAATGGAACCAGCTCAAGGCTCTGGTGCCGGCACCAAAGTCTGGAAAGGGCAAGCGTGGCCGCCCGATCGTGCTCGACCGGCGCAGTCTGCTCAACGCCGTGTTCTATATCGTT
>JBBQYD010000421.1:0-5052 GCA_038209025.1 Verrucomicrobiota bacterium
ATGTTGCTTCGCAGCCGAGCAGCGTAAGAGGCGTTTCCATCCCGCATGGCGTACCCAAACGCCTTTTCATACACCTTGCGCGCCAAGTCATATTCTTGTCTCTGGTGATGAACCTGCCCCTTCTGGACCAGTTCCTTCAGCCAAGGTGGAGTCTTTGGACCCGTCGGCGCTTCCGCCAGCAGGATTACACCAAGACACAAGAACAACCCGGATTTAGCTGTCAGTTGCGGGGTCATGACGCGGCGATCCGATCCGAAGAGGACAAGTGGGTACGGGCTGGCGGCTCCTGAGAGTACCTAAACCACCAGTACCCTCAGGAATCATACCAGAGGTTTTAGGCCGAAGCCTAATTAAAATTGCTTGTTTTTTGACGTGCGCTGTGAACCGCACGCGAGTTTAGGATTGCTTCTGAGACTTACTTCTCAGAATACACAGGCGGGAAGATGATGATGATCGGCATGCTATCCATTGTTATTGCTCCTTGGGTCGGAATCGCTCTTCCTTCCCAAAAAAACATTACTCCCTGGTTTTTGACACTGAACACCGTTCTGCTTCTAAAATGATGATAACAAAGCAAAGATATTTCAAAAAACCATGTGACCGCACTTACTGGCCCTTGCCATTTTCACCTTCGGGCCACTCTGAGCCCAACTCCTGCGACTGAGCGCACCGCGCCTAAGGGCGAGCGGCCGGTAATTTGCCATTTCGTTCCCTGCCTGGCTTGGAAATCCATCTCGCCTGGGCCGCAATCTTAATTTTCATTTACCCTGCAAAAAGACTAGGCCGTTGCCTTTCCCCCGGGAGAATACCCCCAACTCCCCCGCCCACGCGGCTGGCGGATGGCGAGTGCTCACCTCTCCATCACAATACAGTACTAGTACTGTTTCGGCTGGTGCTACATCCTGAACCTACCCTGGGGCGCCTCGGCGCTCACGAGAAACGACCCACTCCTGCTCATTTACAGTTGCCCACGCCGAAAACAGGTTCTGCCACGTGGCGTGGTGCGGGGCTGGCGACATCATCCGCGCCGCTGGCGCGTAAGTCTGTTGTTTCCTGTAACCAGTTTGTGTGGCATTATCATCCGCGGCGAATGCTGCGTGGCGCGGCCAGCCGAAACGCCCTGTGGGGCAGCGGCCTGAGTGGGTCAGTTTTGGCGAGCAGAGGTGGGTCGTTTGTCGCGAGTGCCGAAGCATGGGGTGCCTGTCTCATCGGCGAAGAATGGCCAGGCTCTGGACAGGTGCTTCACCGCGAAGTAAACTCGGCAGTGGATATGAACATGAGGCTGTGCCATCAGCACGCCGGCCCCCAGCGCTGGATTGGGCAGCCGAGTGAGTCACATTTGGCCTTGGCGCCGAAGGCTGATCCTGTCCCGCGCCCGGCGGCCGGCGGCCCGGAGATGACCCGCTCCTCATCCTCCGCGGCCAGCCGCCCGGAGATGACCCGCTCCTCATCCTCCGCGGCCGGCCGCCCGGAGATGACCCGCTCCTCATCCTCCGTGGCCGGCCGCCCGGAGATGACCCGCTCCTCATCGTCCGCTGCCAGCGGCGTTACCCGTCTCAATCGCACTGAACCGCCAAACCAGGAGCAACACATTGTCGTTTGAGCAGCAGATTGGCACTCCACCGTCCGTGCTGAACCGCATCTCCCCGGAATCGTCAGCGCTGGTTCGCCGCGTGACGGCCGTCATCATCGGCATCTGGTTTGGGGGCATACTGCTCGTCGCACTCGCAGCCCCTGCCACCTTCCGCTCTGTGGATTCGGTACTGGCGGCGCCGCCGGAAAGCGTGGCCAAGGCCGTGAAGACCCTGGGCCCGGGCTTGACCCGGGAGATCCTTCAATTCCAAATCGGCGAAGCCAACCGCACCTTGTTCGCTGTCTGGGGCTGGGCCCAACTCGGCTTCGGTCTCACAATCCTCATCCTGCTTCTGTTCATGAGCAATGTCGGCCGGCCCGCGCTGGGACTCTCTCTGGCCATGATGGCCCTGGCAGTACTGATGAACTTCGTGCTGATACCGGGCATCGCCGATGCCGGCCGCGGCATGCGAGCAACGCTGCAAACCGGGCCGGCCGGGCTGGCCGGCAGATTTCGCACGATGCACATCGGGTTCACGGTCTTTGAACTTTCCGTTGTGGCGCTAGGTTCGGTTCTTCTGTTTTTGCTTCTTCGCAGCCGGCGCGGCAGCGGGTTGCGCCGCCATCGGAACGGCGAGATCTGAAACCAGTTCAATCTGGTCAATCACTCCCAGCACGATACTGTCGATTGGGGAGGGCCCCATCCCCAGCGCCGAAAACGCCGCAAAGCCGTCCTGCACCAGCAGAACGCGGTCGTTCAGACCAGCGTTGACTGCGTCCAGGGCGACCACTGGCGCGCCCCGGTTGCTGCCATCCAGTTCCAGCGGCTGAACCAGCAGGATCGTGCGCCCCTCGTGGGAGGCGTCCTTCCGCGTCGCGCTGATGTCACCGATCACCTTGGCAATCTGCATAACCTCACCGCGCCATCCCTGGGCCCATCAGCTTCTGATTCGCGACATGAATCTCGTCTACAATCCCGACCACGGTAGCGTCTGTCGGAACCGCTTCCGGATTGAACGGGAACGAGGCCTCTTTGCCGCGAACCCAGTAGATGACCTCGCCCGCGCCCGCGCCGGTCGAATCGGTGCAGATCAATTGCTTGCCCGCCGGTGTCAGGTCCGGCAGGACCGGCTGCACAATCAGCAACCGCTGCGAGTTCAACCCCGCATTCTTCACGCTGGACCAGAGGCGGCCGACCACGCGTCCTAACTGCAAAATCCCTTGCCCATCCTTTCAGCGCTGTGTGTCCACGTCGACAGCGTCGACAATGCCGACTACGACGCAATCCACCGGCTTGTCCTTGCAGCCATCGGCCATGCGAGCGCTGCTGCCGGCTACAGTGAATACCAATTCCCGGAAACCGGCGCCCACGGTGTCGACCGCGACTACATAGCCCGCTTCATCCTTGCCATCCGGCGTGACTGGCTTGATAATCAGGAGCTTGTGCCCTTCCAGGCGAGGGTCTTTCTTGGTGGCCACCACCGTACCCACCACGCGGCCTAGGATCATGAATCTCCCTTTGTCCCCATTTGTGATGGGAAGACGCTTGCCGATCCAGTCCGGATCTACTCCGTTAGGATATCGCGATCCGCCCCGACGGGGCATAGCTCCTGCTAAACTAGCGGCGAAAGGGGATTGTCCTCAATGAAGAATGCGATTTCGATAACACTGGGATTGGGGTTGTTGGCTGGCGCCTTTGCCGCGCAGGCACAGGCACCGAGAGCAAGCCCGCACGAGACCGTCAAGGTCATGATGAATGGAAAGCCTGTCCAGATCGACTACGGCCGGCCGTATGCAAAGGGCCGCGACGTATGGAGCGGGTCCATTGCGCCGCTGGGTAAGGTCTGGCGCACAGGCGCCGACGAAGCCACCACGCTGGTATCCACGGGTGACCTGATGCTTGGTTCCCTGCACGTGCCGGCCGGCACCTATACGCTGTTCACCATCCCTGGTGAAACAGAATGGACGCTGATCGTCAACAAGGTCGCCAAGCAGTGGGGCGCGGTCAAGTACGACGAGAAGATGGACCTGGGCCGCGTCAAGATGAAGGTGGCGAAGACCGCTGCGCCAGTGGAGCAGTTCACGATTGTTCTTGACGCCAACGGTGCCAAAGGCACACTGAAGATGTCGTGGGCCGGCGTGGAAGCGTCAATCCCCGTGATGGCGCACTAACGGCTGCTTTCTGACAACTCGGGAGAGTCCCGCTGCACCGCCAATGCCGTGGGCTCTCCGGGTTGCCAACCACCGCACCTGACGCCGTGTTTCCGGCTACTCAATGCCGAAAACCGGTGATGCGAAAAGTGCGTTGACACGGAAACAAAAACTATTTCTGCTTGTTTTTCAACAACTTGCGATTTTGGCGGCAGGGTCAGGCCGAAAGTGTGTGCCATCTTCTTCGGCAGAGGTATTATTCCATGGCTGCATTGCCTTTTGCCAAATACGGGATCGAGAAACTGTTTTTGTTCCCTACCTACCAGAGCCGCGCGGAGTACTTGAAGGCCACCGGTCTTGAACCGCCCGAGTTCGACCGTTCCAGGCCGCCGAAGACTTGGTTCGACCCCGCCGCCGAGAAGTCCACCAAACGTACTGTTCTTTACAATTGCGTTCTGGCAACCGATGAAAAGGGCTATCCGATCCTGGACCAGGATGGAAAGCTCTATTTTGAGCCGATGGTACTGTCCAAGCAGGAAGCAGCTACGGTCAACCTGATCCCCGGAGGCGCATCCAACGGCCCCGGTACAGACCAGGTGCCCGTGCCGATTCCGATGCGTCCACTGGAGCCGGTAGAGGAACTGATCCGGGGCTTCGGCGGAATCATTGGGGTGCGGAACACCAGCATCGCCGAGGAAGGACCGACATCGTTCACCCATGCGGACCGCGAACTCATTCGGGCCATCGCGCGGAAGCTAGGGGTGCCGATCCAGGTTCAGGCCTGATTCAAGTCCTTCACGGCCGACGCCGCCAGCCATGGACAGCGAGCCATGTAGGCGGCGTCCAGGTCAATCTTGCGTCCGTTGGGCACCTGTACGGTGATGTTCTTGTTGGTGTAATTGCCGCCGGGAAACAGCACCAACTCCTCCCAGTAGGAGATCTTGACGCCAGTTGACTGAATACCCTCCTTTTCCAGAGCGCCAAATACGGCGCTCTTTGCCTGTGCGGCGAGCTCTGGCGTGGGATAGGGCTGGATGGCGATGGTTGGCCAGGGCGCGGCCGGGCTGGGGTCCAGCGGATCCTGCGGCCGCGCCGGACCTCCGGAGCCTGCTCCCGTGCGAGGGCTGTCGGCTCCGGCCGTGCGGCCAGTAGCCGCGGGCGGATTGGCGACGGGCGCAGTGGGGCTTGGCGTTTGCGTGCCGCGGCCCAGGCGTTCCGGAGTGGAACTGGCGCGCTCCGCAATGGAACCGGTACGTTCCATGTTGATGGTGGCGGGAGCCGAAGGTTGAGACGGCGTCGCAGACCGGACCCTGGGACCCGGAGCCGGGC
>JBBQYD010000422.1:0-5051 GCA_038209025.1 Verrucomicrobiota bacterium
CGCCCATTGCTGAATCGCGCTGTCGATCTGGCGCATGTTGTTGATGCAGGCATTGGCCTGGGAGGTATTACGAGCTTTCACGAAGTTGGGAATCGCAATGGCAGCCAAAAGGCCGATGATCGCGACAACGATCATGATTTCCACGAGGGTGAAGCCGGCGTTACGACGGTTTTGGATTTTCATAATAACTTTCTACGGTTCTTTTTTGTTTTGTTTGGGCCATATCCGGCAGTTAGTTATTATTAGTTCAGTCTCTCGAGCGACTGCCTGCGATGGCCGTTTGAATGCAAGTAGCACTTCGAATGCCAGCCCTCCCCCGAGAAGCCTGATAGAAGAATTTCTTGAATTTCAAGGCCGTGCCTTGCTTGCGAGACCGGGGTGGCCGCTTCAGACATGCTCAAAATGGGACGGTGCTTCAAAAAAACAGGACAAACCAACCATCTGGCCTCGCCGGCCAGACCTATCCGCTTCGCCCAGGTTCCCCACGCCGCCAATGTTCAGCCAACCCCGGTTTCACCTGCACGCGGCGGAATACGGAAGCGGGACGGGATTGAACGAACCGCGTCCCCCGCAAAGAAAACAGAAAAATGGCGCCCGGTTGCCCGGGCGCCATTCCTGACATCTAATTTAGGAGTCGCTGGACGCAGCCGCCTACGGCAGCACATGCGGAGGAGTACCCCCAGCCCCCACCGTACAGGTCACGCTGGGAATGGTCCCCAAACTAACCGCCCAAACGTAAGCGGCACCGGTGGGGCACGTCGGAATCTGCTGATCCCGAATGTATTGCGCGACCTCCGCTGGGTCAGCGGCGTCCGTGTCTTTCTTGCCCTTTTCCAGGGCCCATTGTTGCGCGGCACTGTCGATCTGGCGCAGGTTGTTGATGCAAGCGTTGGCCTGCGAATTATTTCGCGCTTTCACGAAATTGGGCAGGGCAATGGCAGCCAACAAGCCGATGATGGCCACAACGATCATGATTTCCACCAAGGTAAAACCCAGATGGTTTCGACGAATCTGTTTCATATAACCGATACAGTTGCTATCAGCAGGGTGAACGTTGCAGCCGGCGGTTTATGATATAATTGCAATAACTGTTCACGTATTGCCAACTGCACCCGCGTCTCAGCGACTGTTTGTTAGCAAACATGGTGCCGTACTTTAATGCGCCACCACGTTCTCCCCGCACCGGTGACCGCACCGCGGCGTTGCTTGCTCCCGGATGCCCTTTCCAGTGCGGTTCCCACCCAATCTGTTGCTTGATATCAACCTCGTGAGGCGCGCTTGATTCGCAGGCATCCCGCAGGCATTCTGAATCATTGATGAAACCTGCCTCACTATTTTGCGTCCTCCCGCTGGTATTCCTCACTATCTTCCGTTTAAGTTCACCCACCAGGGCGCACCTTGGTCCCGCAGCACCGCCGATCTCTCCGGGACCACCTGGGGCGAGGCTGAAGAATACGCGGCTATTGAAAAAGATTTTGCCCGCGTTCAGGAATGGGCAGAAGCCAACAAACGCCCCATCCTGCTTGGCGAAGTTTGGTCTGGGACAACATCCCGTGGTTTCGAGCGGGACTCCGTCGCCGCATCGCGGCCCCGGAAAATGAGATTCAGGCAAAATCGACTGACAGACCGTGCAACTGAAACCTGGCACAGGTGGCGCATCCGGTTTTCCATCGGGATCGGCAGGTTAGCCCGCCTTGGCAGGCAACAGTTCTTCCTTTGGACGGTCCTCGCCCCGGTCTTCTTAAACCCTCCCGGAGCAGAAGCCCTCACGCCGGACGGGCTGAAGAACGAAGGAAACTCTTCGCCTTTCGTCCTCAACTCCTGGTTGGTGGAGGACGGCCTGCCTCACAATTCGGTGAATGCGATTCTGCAATCGAGCGACGGTTACCTCTGGCTCGCGACCAGCGATGGACTGGCCCGGTTCGACGGAGTGAGTTTTACAAAATTTGGCCTCCAGCACGGGCTGGCGAGCCTGCGGGTTTTGGCGTTGCTGGAGGACCATGACGGTTCGCTCTGGATCGGGACCAGCATGGGGCTGAGCCGCATGCGCAACGGGCAACTCGACACCTGGACAACCAGGGACGGTCTCGCAGGCAATGAAATCAGTTCACTGGCGCAGGGGCGAAGCGGCGCAATATGGGTTGGCACCATCACTGGCCTGAGCCGGTGGTCGAACGGCAAATTCACCACCTTGGGCAAGCCCGAGGGACTCGAAGACAAGCGAGTCCGGGCCGTGGCCGCAGATAGTCAGGGAGAAATCTGGGTTTCGATGTTCTACCAGGGTCTGCTTGAATGGGACGGAGCCAAATTCACGCCGGTCGCCCGGCCTCCGGAACTCTCCCCTGCCCCGCCTTTGTGTTTGATGCAGGACCGGAAGGGCAACCTATGGGCAGGTCTCGCACGCGGGATTGTACAGTGTCGCGAGCAAGGTCAATGGCGCCAATATGGAAATCAGGATGGGCTGCGGCCGAATAATGTCCTGCAGCTTGCGGAACGATCCGACGGTGTCATCTGGGCGGCTTTGGGCAATGCCGGTCTTTACCACTTTGCCGGTGGCTGCCGGGACCCGGGATGGCGGCCAGCCCTCCTGGAAAACGATGCGGCCATTTCGCTGTTGGCGGATCGCGAAGGGACCATCTGGGCAGGCCTGCGCACCCGGGGATTGGTCCGGCTGAAGCCAAAAAAGGTCACCGTCCTGCGGATTCAAGAAGGCGAAGGAGAAGCACTGCCACGGACGCTTGCAGAAACGCCCGATGGCTCGCTCTGGGTGGGCACCAGCAGCCGTGGGTTGTTTCGCGTCCGCAATGGCGAAACCGACTTGTTCCTGCGCGAACCTCCAGTCCTCGGCTATCCCTATGTGAGCGCGGTAATCACAACCAGGGATGGCAGTTTGTGGTGGGGGGCGGGGCCGGCCCTGTTCCAGTGGAAGCAAGGCCAACTGCGCTCGGCATACACGACCGAATACCGGTCATGGCTGCGGGAGGATCGCATTCGGGTGCTGTGTGAAGACCGCGAGGACGGGCTTTGGATAGGCACTCAAAACGGGCAGCTCCGGTTGCTGCGCGAGGGGAAGTTCATCAATTTCACCAACTCCCAACCTGCCGCTCCGATCACCGCCCTGCTCCAGCAAGCCGATGGAACGCTGCTGGTGGGCACCTATGGCAAGGGACTGCTCCGGATCCGAGACGGAACGCGCCTTACGCCGCCAACGGTTGAACCTTCGGAAAACACTTTTATCCTGGCCCTTCACCTGGACTCGGCAGGCGTGCTCTGGATGGGCACCGAAGGCGCCGGGTTGTTCCGCCTGGAAGCAGGCCGCCTCACCCGGGTATCGAGCCGAAATGGACTCATCAGCGATACGATTGTTCAAATCGTGGAGGACGATACCGGCCATTTGTGGCTCGGCTCCTATCGTGGAATCCTTCGCCTCAGCAAGCAGGAACTCAAGAATCTTGCGGAAGGAACCGCTGCTTTTGTGCATCCCCTGATTCTGAACCGGTCTGAGGGCATCCCGTCCGAACTGTGCATGCGCGGCTTCAACGCCGGGCTGAAAACTCGCAATGGGCTTCTGCACTTTTCCACCGATCGCGGAATTGTGATTGTGAATCCCAATCACTTGTGGACCAACGCGACCTCGCCAGCCGTCTGGTTGGAGAGCATGGCCGTGGATGGCAGTGTGCGACATTTGAGAATTCAGTCCGGGTTGCGGGGCGGCCAAGCCACGGTGCCTGAGTCCGGAACACCCTTGAGGGTTCCCCCGGGCAAGAGGCGATTCGAGTTCCATTATACCGGATTGAGTTTAAGCGACCCGGAAAACGTTCGCTTCCGATACCAGCTTGAAGGACTTGATGATCAGTGGTTCGAGGTGGGCCGGGAGCGCATGGCCTTTTACTCACTCCTGCCCGCCGGTTCCTACCGTTTTCGTGTGACTGCTTGCGGCAACTCAGGCATCTGGAATGAAGAGGGAGCGTCGCTCAGCTTCGTGGTGGAGCCTTTTTTCTGGCAAACCTGGCTCTTCCGCCTTCCGCTGCTTATCGGCTTGCTCGCGGCGGTTGTGGCCGCGGTCCGCTACCTCTCCTTCCGCCGCTTTCGCTCGCGCCTCAAATCCCTGGAGCAGGAAGCGGCCGTCCAAAAAGATCGCGCGCGCATCGCGAAAGACCTGCATGACGATCTTGGTGCGCATCTCAGCCAGGTTGCCGCTCTCAGTGAACTGGCGCAAACCGACATCGACAAGCCGATCCAGGCCCGGGAACACCTCGACCTCATCTTTCGCACGGCCCGCTCGGCCACGCGCTCGCTGGATGAAATCGTCTGGGCGGTCAACCCGCGCAACGATACCCTGGACCGATTCACCGCCCATCTCTGCACCTTTGCGCCCGAGTTCCTGCGGGCCGCCGGCATCCGTTGCCGGTTGGACGTGCCTCTGGACTTGCCGTCCACACCGCTGCCCGCAAATGTGCGCCACCACCTCTATCTCGCGCTCAAAGAAACCCTGCATAACGTGGTGAAACATTCAGGGGCAAGCGAGGTCTGGCTGCGACTCACCCTTTGCGGGCGGGAACTCACGCTGATCATCGAAGACAATGGGCGCGGCTTCCAACCGGGGCGTTGCCCGACTCAGGGTGAGGACGGGCTCGCCAACCTGCGCCAGCGGATGACAGAAATCGGCGGCCGTTTCGATCAGCATAGCGAACCCGATGGAGGCACACGCACCACCCTGGCTGCTCCGCTGCCGCCCGATGCGCCATGAAAACAAGGTCACTCGACAGGCAATGCTACAAAGTCCAGGCATCGTCAGAATTGCCGATTGCTGGCACCGTCCCGGTTCGGCTACGGTCCAAGGTGATGCCAGCAGATGCGTCCATGCCCATTACGGTCGCAATTGTGGAGGACGACGCTCCCTTGCGCTTCAGCATTGCCGCCATGCTGAAGCGCGCTTCAGCGTGCCGTTGCCTGGGCGCCTTTGCCAGCGCCGAAGAGGCGCTCCGCGCGCTGCCGGCACTTTCCCCTCAAGTCGTGCTCATGGACGTTAACCTGCCCGGGATGGACGG
>JBBQYD010000423.1:0-5048 GCA_038209025.1 Verrucomicrobiota bacterium
GGCGCGGTTGGTCAATCCGGGCGTCATTGAGGCCAATCACTCGGCGAGTTGCGGCTTTGGCATGGCCACGATCCTGGAGGCCGACAGCGAGGTGACGCTCACCTTGCCGGATGAGGGAATGAAAGTGGCGGTGGATGGCCAACGCAAGGAACACGAGGTGCGGGTGTCACCCGGCCCGCATCTTATGCTGGCCTTCACCAGCAAACTGCTTGGCCACGACAAGGAAAAGGCGGTCCGCTTCATGAACCCCAAGGGTTTCAAACTCCGCAATCCGCTGAATCCGGCCGCCGAAAATCCTTGGATCTTCATCCGGCTCCCGGAATTCGCCGTCGCCACCAACGACATCGTATGGCTGCCGTTTCGCGACCGGGAACTCCCAATCGGCAAGCTTGCCAAAGATTACGCGAAGCAGACGGACGCCTGGCTGACTTCCATCAAGGATGTCGCCGGTCTTCAGCAAACGTTCGCCAAGCGGTGCGAGCAAATGCCCCCAGACCAGATGTTCGTTCACGACCCGTACTGGCAATTTACCCAGCGGCAGGTGGTGGGCGACGCGACAGCGCTGGTGGCCAACCCGGCGGGTTCGTTGCACGACAATCCCGAATTCACCACGATTCAACCCAGCCCCGACGGTGATGTCGAATTGCTCTACGACCTCGGCGAGCAGAATTGCGGCTATTGGAATTTCCATCTCGTGGCCGACGCCGGGGTGCAGGTGGACATCTACGCCGTGGAATACATCGCGCCGGACGGGCGCATCCAGTTTCCCGGCGGCAACCGCAACGGCCTGCGTTACGTCACCAAGCAAGGCGATAACCAGTTCACCTCACTCAAGCGCCGCTCTGGTCGCTACGTGTATTTGACCCTGCGCCACCAGACTTCACCGGTGCGCCTCCGCCACTTCAACCTCATCGAGTCCACCTACCCGCTCGACTATATCGGCAGCTTCAGTTGCAGCGACGCGCGCCTGGACAACATCTGGGACATCTCCACGCGCACGCTCAAGCTCTGCATGGAAGACACGTTCACCGACTGCCCGCTCTACGAACAGACGCACTGGGTCGGCGACGCGCGGAACGAATCGCTTTTGGCCTACGGCGTGTTCGGCGCGCACGACCTCGCCCGCCGCTGCATCAACATCACCGCGCAATCCCTCGATCGTTATCCTATCGCCGGCAGCCAGACGCCTTCCGGCTGGGACACGCTCATCCCGGCGTGGAGTTTCCTCTGGGGCATCTCCACGTGGGATTATTATTGGGAAACGGGGGACCAGGAGTGGCTGCGCCGCGTTTATCCAGCCGTCATCCGCAACCTGAAAGGCGCGGAACAATTCGTGAACGACCGCGATCTCTTCAGCGCACCGTTTTGGAATTTCTTCGACTGGGTGAAGATTGACCAGGATCACCGAGCCGTTCTGCACAGCAGCTTGTTTGTGGTGGGCGCGATCGATGCCGCGCTTAAGGAAGCCGAGGTGCTGGGCGACCCGACGCACGTCGCCTGGCTCCAAGTCCTCCGCGCACGTCTCGTCGGCGGAATCAACCGGCTCTGGGACGACACCAAGAAGGCTTACCCCGATGCCCTCCGCGACGACGGATCCATCAGCCCCTCCACCTCGCAGCATACGAGTTTTTTAGCCTTGCTCTACGACGTGGTGGCGAAGGAAAACGCGACGGCTGCGCTGAACAACCTGACTCACCCGCCGGACAAAATGGTGAAAGTCGGCTCCCCGTTCGCCGCCCTTTATCTTTACGAGGCGTTCGAGAAGCTGGGCTTGGAGGACTTGATCCTGAAGGACATCTACCAGCAATATCTCCCCATGCTCGAAGCCGGCGCCTCCACCGTCTGGGAGAGCTTTCCCAGCGGCACGACGGGAAGCGGGGGCTTCCCTACACGCAGTCATACCCATGCGTGGTCATCCGCGCCGTCGCGTTTCCTGAACCGCATTGTGCTGGGCATCAAAATCACGTCACCCGGCGCGGCCACGGTGCAAATCAGCCCGCGCCTGAACGGCCTGACGTGGGCGCGCGGCACCACCGCCACCGCCCGTGGTCCGGTCAGCGTGAGTTGGAAACTCGACGGCCAGACGCTCAACGTCACTTACACCGCCCCCGTCGGCGTGCAAGCCGCCTTCGTGAAGAACGACACGCACAAAGACCTGAACGTGGTGGTGAATGGGAACCGAGTTGAGTGAAATATCCGTATACCGCTCCTCCCGAGGAGTTGGTCCCAAAAGTCACAGCGCTCCGAGCCGGCTGCGAGCCGCTATTGCCTCCATGATTCCGGCCCGGGCCATCCGACACGTGAAGATACTTGCCCGCACTTTCACGGTGCTCCTGTTATCCACTGTCCCGTCGCCGCTGCCGGCGCAGACTGCGACCAACGCGATTCCCATCGAGCTGACGAAACCGAATTATCGGATCACCCAACTCGAAGGGATCGGTCACGACCCCAAGCTGGCGCGTCAGGATCCGAGCAATGTCATCAAAGTCGGCGAGCTATATTATGTCTGGTATACGCAACGCCCCGCGAAGGGAACCGATGCGTATGCCTCCACGATCTATTACTCGACTTCAAAAGACGGGCGGAAATGGGAGGACAAGGGCGAAGCACTCGGCAAGGGGGGAGAGGATGCGTGGGACAGCTTTGGCGTCATCACCCCTTATGTTGCGGTCGCGCCCGGAAAATATTATCTCTACTACACCGGCACGAGCGTTTTCAAGGAGACCGGCAATCGAATACAGATGCGACCTACGATCGCGGCATCACTTGGGGGGTTGCGCAATACCACACCAACATGACGCTCTGCATTGTCCGGTTTGACGCAGACTTGACCGCGCCGCCGCTGGCGAATGAGAAACAGTGAGTCCGCCAAGCCGCTGAACCCAAAACTCCCCTGTTCAAATCCATGAAAAACCCGCCCAACCATCCGAACCCAAAACCGCGCGGTCGCGTCATCGGTCGTTTCAAACAGTGCTGTCCGGAAGTTTTACAATCGCCTGGGAGACGGCGTTTATCCGATCCCTTTTCTACCATGAAATGCACCCTGCGAAACTCTGCCCTGTATATTTTGTGCCTCGGCCTGCTGGCCGGCGTTGCGCCGGCCGCGCCGCCACTGCCCAACGTCGTGTTCATCCTCTGCGATGACCTGGGGATCAATGACCTACATGGTTACGGCAGACAGGACCATCGCACGCCGAATCTCGATCGCCTGGCCGCTCAAGGCACGCGCTTCACCTCCGCCTATTGCGCCCAACCGATTTGCTCGCCTTCGCGGGCCGCGATCCTCACGGGAAAAACTCCGGCGCGTTTGCACCTGACCACTTTTCTCCCCGGGCGCGCTGATTGCCCTGCCCAAAAGGTGCTGCAGCCCCAAATCCAGATGCGCGTGCCGTTGAGCGAGAAGATGCTGCCGCGCTACTTTAAGGAAGCCGGTTACACTACCGCGATCATCGGGAAATGGCATCTGGGTTGGGAAGACTGCGGCCCGCTCGAACACGGGTTCGACGTGTTCCATCCCGGAAAGGAGAACACCACTCCCTCGGCTTCCGAGGGCGGCAAGGGGGAATACGATCTGACCGCGGCGGCGGAACAGTTCATCGAGACAAACCGCGCCCGCCCGTTCGTGGTTTATCTCGCGCATGACACGCCCCACATTCCCTACACCGCGCAAGCCGAGCGGGTCGCCACCAATGCGAAATCGTTCGAGCCGGTTTATGCGGCGTTGATCGAGACCTTGGATGACACCGTGGGACGCCTGCTGGCAAAACTCGACGCGCTCAAACTCGCGGAAAACACCATCGTCATTTTCACTTCGGACAATGGCGGCTTGCATGTGCCGGAATGGACGCATCAGCAGGTCACCCACAACACCCCTTACCGGGCGGGCAAGGGATTCTTGTTCGAGGGCGGATTGCGCGTCCCGCTGATTGTGCGTTGGCCGGGCCAGGTGCGCGCCGGGCGGGTCGTGGAGGCGCCGGTCATCGGCACGGATTGGTTGCCGACGCTGTTGGAATTGACGGGGCAATCCCGACCCGCCGGACTGGACGGCGTCAGCTTCGCTGGTCTGCTCACCGGTCGGGCCGCGGCGCCATCCCGAAGCCTGTTCTGGCATTTCCCCCACTACACCAATCAAGGCAGCCAGCCGGGTGGTGCGATGCGCGAGGGCGATTGGAAGTTGATCGAATTCTACGATTCCGACGCCGTGGAGCTTTACAATCTGGCTGCGGACGTTGGCGAACGGAATAATCTCGCCCCGCAGCAAACCGACCGCGTGGCTCGCATGCGCGCGGCTCTGGCGGCCTGGCGTCAGGAGGTCGGCGCCGCTGGCAACCGACCCAATCCCGAGTTTGATCCCGCCGCGTTCCGGGCGCTTTATCTGGAGGTGGATGCCGGCCGGTTCGATCCGGCGCAGGCCAGTCGGGATGACTGGGTGAAAATGTGGAACTGGCGCAAAGCCATGGACGCTGCGCCCTCAGCCAGAAAGGTAAAAGCACAATGAGATCACATTCAAGCAAGTCCCACCCGCTACTTTCGGCGGTGGCTATCTCAACACTCAGCGGGCGACGCAACCTGACCCGGACACGGTCCTTCCCCGGGTTCATCCTGCGAAAGACCGCGCTCTTGCTTGCGCTCCTACTTTGTGCGGGGCATGGCCTCGGGCTGGCCGCTGATCGGCCGAACATCCTCTGGCTCGTCAGTGAAGACAACACGACCTTGCTGGGCTGCTACGGCGACCCGCTCGCCCGCACGCCGACCCTCGACAAACTCGCGCGCGAGGGCGTCCTGTTCGAGCACTGTTTCGCGCAACCCGTCTGCGCGCCGGCGCGCTTCACTTTGATCACCGGCACCTTCGCCGCTTCATCCGGTCCGGCGCAGCACATGCGGGCGTGGGGGCGGATTCCGTCAGGGCTCGAGGGTTTTCCCGCGCTGCTGCGCGCGGCGGGTTACTACACCGCAAACAATGCCAAGACGGACTACAACGCGCCGATTGATCTGAAACGGATGTGGGATGAATCCAGCCGTGAAGCACACTATCGCAACCGGTCGGA
>JBBQYD010000424.1:0-5034 GCA_038209025.1 Verrucomicrobiota bacterium
TACGAGCACTACAACCAGATCATTTCCGATTGGACACGGGACATGGGCATGCGGCTCCTCAATTATACCCCGGGTACAAGATCCAATGCGGATTACACGGGGGAATCGGATAAGAACTTTGTTGCTTCGGAAGTGATTTACCAAAGCATTCTGGCCCGTGAGCAGAAAGAAGGGCTCAATGGCTATATTCTATTGCTGCACCTTGGAGCGGGGCCGGGCCGGGCCGACAAGTTCGTCCGCCGCTTTGGCGAGTTGGTGACAGAACTGCGCGGGCGCGGTTATCGGTTTTTGAGAGTGGATGAACTGGCGAATCAGTGCGGACTGGTCTAATGCAATGAAACGAACAATCTATTCGAGGCGGCTGAGCTGGCTCGGCATCAGTTTTTGCCTGGCAATTGCGCAAGTTGCGGGGGCTGAAGCGTTCGTCCGTGCCAACCAACTCGGGTATCAACCGCGAGATCGCAAGCTGGCGATTGCCTTTTCCGAAGCGCCGCTGCCGCCGGAATTCGAGGTGGTGGAGGCTGAGGGATCCGGCAAGGTTTACACGGGGAAGCCACGGACGGTGCGGGAGGCAACTTGGGGCCGCTACCCGCATCACGCGGATCTGGATTTTTCCGCCCTCACCAAGCCGGGCCGTTACCTGGTCAAATTGGCTGACGGCAAATCGCTGCCGTTCACCATTGGCCCGGTGTTCCGGGAACTGCCTGATCAACTGCTTGAGTTCATGCGCCAGCAGCGATGCGGTTACAACCCGTGGCTGGATGCGGTCTGCCACCCTTTTGACGGGCGCACGGCGTACGGGCCGCTGACCAACGGGACTTACCTGAATGCGAGCGGGGGCTGGCATGATGCGGCAGATTTGCTCAAATATATGATCACCTCCGGCAATGCGACCGCCCAGATGCTGCTGGCCTGGCAGTTGGGTGCCGAACGGGGCGTTCCATTTGCCGATCGCTGCAACCGCCTTGGCCAGGCAGGCGGGAACGGGATTCCGGATGTTCTCGACGAGGCTCGCTGGGGCCTGGATTGGATGTTGAAGCTGCATCCGGCGCCGGATCAGCTTTATCACCAGGTGGCGGACGACCGCGATCATGCGGGTCGCCGGCTTCCGCAGAATGAGATAGTCGATTATGGGTGGGGCAAGGGCGGCGCGCGGGTGGTTTATTGTGCGGATGGCAAGCCCCAGGGATTGATGCAATACCAGAGCAAAGCCACCGGGATAGGGAATTTAGCCGGGCGCTATGCGGCGGCCATGGGGCTGGCTTATGGCATTTGGAGCAAAGACCCGCAGCACGCCGGTTTCGCGCGCCAATGCCTGCAGGCCGGCCGGGAAGTTTTTGATATGGGCCTCGCCCAGGAAGGATATCAACAAGGGAATTCTTACAAGGCCCCGTACCGGTATGAGGAATCCACCTGGGCCGACGACATGGAGTGGGGTGCCGCCGAACTGTATCGAGTGACTCGTGAGAAGCGGTACCTGGAGCACGCGAAGCGGTATGCGCGAATGGCCGGTTCGGAGTCATGGATGGGCCTGGAGCAGGCTCCCCATTACCACTATTACCCTTTCATGAACATGGGCCATTTCCGGCTTTATGACCTGGCCGACCGGCAGACACGAAAGTTGCTCGCGGGGTATTACCGGGAGGGAATTGAGCGGTGTCTGGAGACTGGCCGCAGGAATCCCTACCGCGTGGGTGTGCCTTTCATCTGGTGTTCGAACAATCTAGTGACCGCCCTGGCTACTCAATGCCTGTTGTATGAAATGATGACGGGCGATAAGAGCTACCGGGACTTCGCCACTCACCAGCGTGATTGGCTGCTGGGGCGCAACCCCTGGGGCTACACCATGTTCACCGGGGTGGGCACGGTTTTCCCCGCCGATCCGCACCTGATGACCGTGCAAATCACCAAAAATCCCGTTCGTGGCGGGCTGGTGGACGGTCCGGTTTACGAGCAGATTTTCAAGTCCCTTAAGGGGGTCAGCATTACGGAGCCGGACCCCCTCGGGCAGTTTCAAGGGGTGGCGGTGTTCCATGACGATGTTAAGGATTACTCCACCGACGAGCCAACCATGGACGGTACCGCCTCGGCTATTCTGCTGTGGGCCTTGAGTCCGGTGTTTTGAGTGGCGCGGGCTTCGCGCAAAGGCTGGCTCGATTTGCCCGCGGGCGTTAAAACAGGCTGGCCTTTGCGGCGGCAGAGTCTAGACTGCGCCCGAGAATTTCAGGAAAGGAATTTCATGCCCTCGTTCGATATTGTTTCGCAGATCAACTCGATGGAGATAGAGAATGCGGTGAACCAGGCCAAAAAAGAACTGGCGTCCCGCTTCGATTTTAAAGGCAGCACGGCCGAAATTGCGCTGGAGAAGAACGAGATCACACTCTCGGCGGAGGACCAGTTCAAGGTGCGCGCGCTGCTGGAGATTATGATTGGCAAGGTGGCCAAGCGCGGCATCAGTTTGAAAAACGTGGATCGGGGAGAGCCGGAGGTGTCGCCGCTTGGGCACACCCGGCAGGTGATCAAGCTGAAGCAGGGTTTGGAGCAGCCGGTGGCCAAACAGATCACGACCTTCATCCGCGAGACAAAGCTAAAAGTCACCACCCAGATTCAGGGCAGCGAGGTTCGGGTTACCGGCAAAAATCGGGATGATTTGCAGGCCGTAATTGCGGCGGTGCGGGCGCATGATTTTCCGGCGGCCCTGCAATATGTGAATTTTAGGGATTAACCGGGCGCGAGAGCATCCCGATTGGTGTGCGGGGTGGAGCGGCGGGAACCATCGGGCTTAAGGATCCGCGTTGCCAGGTCGGCGCGGTTCAACGCTGGCGGAAAGTGATTCGGGCCTTGCCCAGATCGTAAGGAGACATCTGCACGTTGACCTTATCTCCGACACCGATGCGGATAAAGTTTTTGCGCATTTTGCCGGAAATGTGCGCGAGCACTTCGTGACCATTGGGCAGGGCCACTCGGAACATGGTGCCGGGCAGGACCTGGGTTACCGAGCCGGACAGTTCGATTGGTTCTTCTTTTGTCACTTGCATTAAGCGGGTTAACTATCTGCGCTCTCAGTTGCATGGCCATTCTGGCAAATCGCCGTGCGGCTGACAAGGGGGTGAAAATCCTTGCCTGACTTCGGCTTGCCGGGGTGCGCGCGAAAAATCGAGTTGGACAACGCCCCGGGAATCCCAGTACATTGAGGCACCTTATATGAAAAACAGCCCAATCACGACAGTGCTTGTGGGTTTGCTGGCGGTAAGCGCCGTCGCCTCAGCCCTGCTATCTGCTTTCTATATCAGCAACGCGCGCGAATTCCGCAAGTTGAACTCGCAGGTGCTGTTCGTCAATCAGCGCACGGCGGCCATCACTTCCCTGGCAAATGACGCCATGGAGTACAGCAAGCGCAATCCGGCCATTGACCCCATACTGGAGTCAGTAGGGGCCAAGCCCAAACCCGGCCAAACCACCAACCGTCCGGCAACCAAGTAATTCTATGGACCAGGATAATCTGAACCCCACCCCGGCGACCCCCGCCTCCACCACTGGTGATTTGCAGGCACAGGTTGATGCCCTCCGCAACCTGCTGAACACAGTTCTGGTGTTGGCACTCGTGGTCAGCGGCACCTTGAACATCTACTTCCTGCGGCAATACCGGAACGCCAAGGGGGACCTCCGGTCGATCCAAACCCAGGCCACTGCCATGGTCGCCGAATACGAAAAAACCACTGGCCCCGCCATGGACGAATTCATTCGCAAAGTCACGGAATACGGCCGAACCCATTCAGACTTCGCGCCGATCATGAACAAATACCAATTGAACAAGTCCGCCAGCACGGGGGCTGCACCTGCTACGGCCGTGGCTCCGGGCGGCCCCAAAAAGAAGTAGAACGTCGGTTGGGTTTTTTGCCAATGCGTTTGGCCTTCCGCGGTGGCATTCTGACGATCACCTGTCGTCCCGGATTGGCTTCCGTCCTGCGGCAGCGCCGCTGGTCGGCGGGCTTGGAGAAGAGACGGCGCAGGGTTCCATCCTTCCGCAGAGTTTCAGATTCTGCCGCGAAACACTCTCCCATTTGCGACGCGAGCGGGCGATGAGCCTGACGACCGCGGATGCAAAACAACCTGGCTGGGTTGGTCTGGCCAGGCAATCATCAAAGCCAGCGCGAGCCGCGATCTGGCGGTCCTCCAGACCGGAGCCCACCAGGGCAACCAGTTTGAGAGCGGCAGCCGTGGGGTCGCGTCTGAGTTTTCGCAGGGCTTGACTGATCTCGCTTTGGGAAAACGACAGGCTGATGAGCACAAGGTCCGGCAAGGTTTCGCGCGCCATGTGCCAGCCCTCCTTGAAGCTGATGGCGGCAAAGGTTGTGAAATGACTTTTCTGGAGCGCCTTGGACACACTGTCGAGGTTTGCCAGATGACCGTCGATGATGAGGATTTTGGGTTTCACTCCAGCAGCTCGTGATATCAGCACCGGGGAAAAAGTAAGCCGGACACCCTGGCCCAGCGGGCAAACAGCGTGGTGGTCTCTGTTTGCATTATAGTGAAGGTCGTTGCGAACACGATGGTTGCAAAAGCATTTCCAATGCGAGTGCCAATCAACATCCCAAAAAGGTAAAGCAACGTCAGAAAAGTTGCAGCAGGCGCGTGGTTGGCTGACAGCCAGCCACACAGGCTGCGGAGTCGATGTAATCTAAATGGACAGTGTCCGACGTGGGGCGGGGCGACCGATGGCTTCGCGGAAGAACCCGGCGGGGCAGAAATCCTCGCGGGCGTGACCGTGCCGCACCACTGGCGCGCCAATGCGTGAGAACCGAGGAACTCCAGGACCGCCGCCGCCTGGCTTCAGGCCGTTGAGGGTGCCTGGCCGAGGTGCTTGAGCCGCCGGTTCAGTTGCGGCGCCAGGCGGGAACTGACTTCAATCGGTTCGTTGCTGTTCTTTAGGAAGAGCTGCGTATGGCCTTGGTGGTATTGGATGCGGTCCAGGCAGGCCAGATTGATAATCGCACGCCGATGAACGCGCACAAAATGTTCGGCGGGGAGCTC
>JBBQYD010000425.1:0-5029 GCA_038209025.1 Verrucomicrobiota bacterium
GCATAAGGAGGGTTCACTGACGAAAGATGAACTCCACGCGGTCGTTAAAGCCTTTCTGAAGCGTCGCTCTTTTGAAGGGAATCTCGCTTGGTCACGTTTTTTTACGAGCTTGCCGGAAGCCCTGCTTCCGCCGTTGCATCAGGTTTACGCTGCGCTCGACCGTCAGCGCGAAGCGGCCGACTTCGCAGAAGCGGCCGGAGACTGGCGCAGCGCGGTGGGTTACTGGATGAGGGTGCCGGGAACAAACGCTGCCCTGCATGCACTGGAATTGTTGGAAAAACTATCCGATTCAAGCGCCACGATCGCTGCGCATCTGAAGGCCGCAGAATGCTTGTGGGTCGAAGGCAAATTTGCAGAGGCGGCAGCTCACTTCCAAGAGTCAGATCAGACCGAACGCGCCAGTGATTGCCAGCGGCGACTGGGGCATTTTGCGGCGGCAATCCAGATGCGTCCCACCGTGCCGCCCGTGTGGTTGCTAGAGCTTCGAGGTGAAGTTGAAGGCGCAGTGCGCGCGCACCTTTCAGCCAAGGAATTCACGGCTGCGGCGCAGTTGCTTCGGGGAGTCGGGGAAGCGTTGCGAGCGAAGCCAATCGAGCCGGGACAATCATCGGAAGCCGCCCGAACCAGCCGTCTCCTCTCTGAAGTGGTAAAAACGGGTCGCGCCGCGTTAGAAGCTGAAGTGCGCGCCACCCAGGCCCAACTCGGCGCGGAGGTATTCAAACGCTGGAGCCTCATGGAAGAAGCGGCCGGCAATTCTCTCGAAGCCGGGTTGCAGGCGGAAATGGCCGGTGATTATTTCGCCGCTTCACTGCTCTTTGAGAAGGCTGGGGCGTTTGGGCAGGCACTGTCGGCGTTGGGCCAGACGGCGCAAGGCGCGGAGCCAAAGCGGCGGGCGGAGTTGCTGGAACGCGGCGGTGATTTCTTCATGGCCGGGCTGCTTTATGAACGCCTTGGCGAGACAAACAAAGCCATCATCATGTTCGAGGAGGCGCAGGAATTTGCGCGGGCTGCCGAACTACGCCGAAAGCAGGTCGGCGACAGCGATGCCGGCTTTGACGATCGGTGGTTGGAGCTGCTCATCAAAGCCGGCCGAGTCGAGTCGCTCGCCGAATTCTGTCTGACGCAAGCACGCACGCCGGGCCGTCCGGCGGAAGACCAGGCTCGCTTGTTCCGACGTATCAAACAGCTCGCGGAACGCAGATTGGTTGGGCCGAAATGGCTTGATCAGGTAGCCGCCGAACTTCCAAAGACCGAAGCGGCCAACAAAGCCAGATTTGACCGACAGGTCACCGAGTGGGCAGCCGCAGCGACACGCGCGACCCTGGAAACCTATCTGCCCTGTTTCGGGATGGACTTGGGCACCAGCAACAGCGTGGTGGTTCTGTTTAACAAGAAGACGAGCCAGACTGAAGTGGTCGAATGGAGGGGCCGGCAAACGATTCCCTCGGTGTTTGCGGTGGACCAGGCGGGACGCGAAATCATTGGCATCCCCGAGTCGGAGTTGCTTGCAAAATCACCACGCGCTATCGTCACCCGGGCCAAGCGGATGATGGGAACCGACGACCGGTTCAAAGTGGACGGGCAGCTTTTGCGGCCCGAGGAAATCTCCGCCCGCTTTATCAGCCACGGCCGCGCATTGGCTGGAGAGCAGCTTTGCAGCAAAATCGCCGAGCGGATCTCGGCCCTGGCCTCGCACACAATGGGGGTCGCACCGCCGGCAGACTGGATCACGACTCACCTCAAGGAACACCCACTTGAGTTTCCATTGAACCAGGCGGTGATCACGGTGCCGGCTTACTTCAACGATGCTCAGAAGCAGGCGACGCGAACCGCTGCCACGTTAGCTAACATCACAGTCCTGCGGCTGATTCACGAACCGACAGCCGCCTGCCTTGCTCAGCGCGACCGCAGCGCGAAGCAGGAATCTGTGGTGGTGGTGGATTTGGGAGCCGGCACCCTTGATTTGTCTTTCTTGAACGTCAGCGAAGGTCTGTTTGAGGTGGCGGAAATTGAAGGGGACAACAAGTTGGGCAGTTCCGACCTCGACGATCTGCTGTATGCCCATTTCGTCGAGGTTGTGAAAAAGGAAGCCGGGAGCGAAACCATTTTCCAGGGCTTGACCGGGAGGCGTCTGCATCAGGCGAGCGAGGAAATGAAAATCGAGCTGTCGTCGCATACAACTTGGACGCTCAAGCTGCCGCACCTGGTGGGAAACAAAACCGTCGAGTTGTCCTTGCAGCGGGCCGAACTCGAACGTTTGGCTGCCCCCTGGTTGAACCGGATTCAGGATGCCTGCCGTAAAATCAAAGGCCGGCCCGATCGTGTGTTGCTCATTGGCGGTGGCGCACTCATGCCGGCAGTGCGGCGGTGCGTCAAAGAGGTTTTCGGTGGGGAGCCCAGCCCTGGAGTGGACCCGTTGACGGACGTGGCGCGGGGCGCGGCGCTTCAAGCTGCGATTTTGGCGGGCGAATTGAAAGACCTCCTGGTGTTGGACGCAGTGCCTTTCAGCTTGGGGATCAAATCCTACGTGTCCCCGGGCCAATCCAAGTATGACCCTTTGATTCCCAAGCACAGCACGATTCCAAAACAGATCCGCAGCACGTATACAACGGTTGCCGACAACCAACCCGCGGTCAGCATCGAGGTATTTCAAGGAGAAGACCCAAAGCCGGAGAAAAATTTCAAGATCGGACAATTTCGGCTCGAAGGAATTCTGCCCGCGAAAGCTGGTGTTCCGAAGATCGAAGTTACTTTTGAGATCGACGCGAACTGCCTTCTGTGCGTCACCGCACGGGACATCGGGACCAATCGCGAGCGTCAAATCACGATTGCCGATTCCCACCTGCTCTCGCCAGCCCAGGTGACTTCCTTGCAGCAACGGCTTCGCGAAACCCACGCGCACCAGGAACGTTTCGACCGGCTCGAAAAACTGGCCGCCGAGCTGGCCATGCTGCTGCGGGAGACCGTGGCGGCAGAAACGCTGAAACTCCAGCGACGCTTCCGAGAATTGCTGCAGCATTACGAAACCCACATGGCGCAATATGCACCCCTGCCGTCAGACAACGAGGCGTTCCTTGAAGTCTATCGTGACCGTAACGACCTGGAGTCAAACACCCGACTGGTCCTCGACCGTTGGGAGACCCTCGGGAAGAGCGGCGAAACATGGTTGACTCGCCGCGCCGCAGTGGATTTGCGGATCATTAAGGGCGAGCAACTCGACGCCGTGCTAAACGAAGGAGACACCCTCCTGCGGCGAATCCGCGACGGTTCGGTCGCCATGCGCGACGTCACGGCCACCTATCGGCGCTGGACCAATGTGCTCCAAGAACTGCCGGTAAACCCGGAAGGCAACGCCGAGGACCTCGCGCGCCATTTTCTCCGCCTCGCGCGGCACGAGGAGGCCCTGTCGCACTTTCGCCGGCTTGGTCCGGCCACGACCCGGAGACAGGTTGAGCTGGGCCTGGAGATTATCGCGCGTAAGCGGGAGCGGGCAGGTTACATAAAGCTGTTTACCGAACACAGCGAGCTGCTCTCCGTGACCCGACCGGACTTCGTCCGCTTGAACCAATCGGTGAAGACCTTCTCTTCGTCCGTCATGTGGATTCAACAACAGCGCGGCACCGGCAGCGGTTTTGCCGTCGGCCCAAACGAAGTGGCTACCAACCGGCATGTGATCACGAACGACTCGACCGGCAGCGTGGTGTCTCCCCATGAAGTTCGGGTTGTTTGCAAGCATGGCATCTACCGCGTTACTTCGATCCATGTGCCGGCCAGCGGGCGTGATGACGTGGCAATCCTTCGTTTGGCAGAGGAGGCTCAATTGCTTCCGCTCAACTTGGGTTTTTCTGAATTGGTTGAAGTGGGTGAAAGAATATTGACCTTGGGCTTTCCCGCGCCAAGCACAGGTGGCTTTGAGGAAAACCTTTACTGCAATGTGGGCTTGGTGAACCGGATCCGGCCTAGCGAACTCTGTTCCGAACGTGTTCTGGAAGTGAGCATTGAGTTGCAGGGGGGAATCAGCGGTGCGCCCATTTTGAATGAACTCGGCGAGGTGGTGGGGTTGGTCACGTTTGCACAGCTTCGTCCACAGGCACACCAAGGCGGCCAAGTGCATTTCGATCGCTCGTTCTATGCAATACCAGTCGAGGTGCTGCGCCGATTGCGTACTGAGATTTCAGACTTCAAGCGGTAGGGTCATTGAATTGAAGAAGCCCGGCGTGCCCGCGCGCGCGGCGTTCGACGAAAACCTGACGAGCTAAAAGAGGGAAAGCGACACCTCACCCCAACCCTCTCCCAGATCGAGGCGGAGAGGGAGACGCGGTTCGCGTTCAACGCGTTACTCATCGCCTCCAACGGCACGGACAGCCGCGCCTCACTCGCGCCCGGCGGATGGGGAGGCGCTGGCGCACGGCCACCTTCTTGATTCGCCAGCCGGCCGAAAAGCGGTTAATCTAGCGAAGTGAAGAAGATGTGGATTTCACTTATAATTCTTGTCGTTTTGATTGGCCTTGCGCTCGCGGGGTGCAAGGTCACGCGGTCGGGTTACGAGTCGGCGCCTTACAAAGTCGTGCGCGCGCACGGGAAGTTTCAGGTGCGCGATTATCCGGCGTTGATGGTGGTGGAAACGCCGATGGCCGGCAGCCGGAACGGGGACGATGGGAGTTTCATGCGGTTGTTCCGGTTCATCACCGGCGGGAACGAGGCGAAACAAAAGATCGCCATGACCACGCCGGTGTTCATGACCGGCAGCGAAACGAACGCATCAATGGCGTTTGTGATGCCGGCCAAAATGAAGTCCGGCGCAGTGCCCCAGCCGTCGGATGGCTCGGTGACGGTGCGCGAACTGGCGGCGGGACGGTTCGCGGTGCTGCGCTACAGCGGCGGGCGCAATGTGAATAAGGAGGCGGAATCGCTGGCCGGGTTGAAGGCGTGGATGGAGACGGAGCGGTTGAGCGTCCTATCGCCGCCGGTGTATGGCTATTTTGATCCGCCGTGGACGCCCTCTTTTCTGCGCCGCAACGAGGTAATG
>JBBQYD010000426.1:0-5025 GCA_038209025.1 Verrucomicrobiota bacterium
CAACCCTTGCTGCACTTCGTGAATGGCGGTCAGAATGTCCCGCAGCGCCCGTTTATCCTGCAGTTGCCGCAGATTCGGCGTATTTGGGGAGCTTACGTTCACCACGAAGAAGTCCAGCAGCGGACGCAGCACGCGAAAAGATTTGGCGTAATCCTCGGCCGCTTGATCCAGGGAGGTGATTTTGGATTTGCCAAGATTCATGCCCACCGGATGCCGGGGCCAGAGTGTGCCAGCCCGCCAGCCGGCCAGGGTGTGGGCCACGGTTTCCGCCCCGGGATTGTTGAATCCCATGCGGTTGATGATGGCCTGCTCGGCCACAATGCGGAATACTCGCGGGCTGGGGTTCCCGGGCTGCGGATGCCAGGTGACGGCCCCCAATTCGGTGAAGCCAAAGCCCAGTGCGTGCCACGCCGGCAGGGCTTCCGCATGCTTATCCATGCCGGCCGCCAAGCCCACCGGGTTGGGAAAGCGCAAGCCGAAACAATCGACCGCCAATTCCGGCGCGCCATAGCAGGCCGCCAGCGCGGCGGACAACGGCTTGTGCCGGGAAGCGAATCCCAGGGCCGCCAGCGTGCGGTTGTGAATGGCCTCAGGGTTCTGCTTGAATAACAAAGGCCGAACCAGGTGTTGATAAAAGCGGCTCACAGGGCAGGCACTTCCCCAACGTTGGCGGCCTGCAGCCCGGCTTCCCCGTTCCGGTCCACAGACTTCCGCCGCTCCAGATTCCGATAAACGGCAAGCGCGAGCAGCGGCCACGTATTCCGGTACATATCGTATTTGAGGTAGAACACCTTCGGAAAGCCGGTGCCGGTGATCTCATGCTCGGTCCAGGAACCGTCCGCGTTCTGGGTTTTGATCAGGTACTCGATGCCGCGGATAAGGCCCGGGTTCCACGGATCATCAAAGGCACACAGGCCCATGACGGCCCAGGCGGTTTGCGAGGCGGTGCTGGGCCCCTGCCCTTTGAACACGGGATCATCATAGGTGTTGCAGCGCTCACCCCAGCCGCCATCCTCGTGCTGCACAGCCTCCAGCCACTCGCGGGCTTTCAGCAGCCACGGTTGTCGCATGTCCAGGTGCAGCGCGCGCAACCCGCGCAAGACCTGCCAGGTGCCATAAATGTAATTCACTCCCCAGCGACCATACCAGGAACCGTCGTCTTCCTGCTCCTCCCGAATATATCGCAGGGCCCTCTGCACCTGGGGATTCTCCTGGCTGTAGCCTTCATATCCGAGCAGTTCCAGGATGCGCGCGGTGATATCGGCGCACTCGGGGTCCAGCATCGCGTTGTGATCCGCAAACGGCACCTTCTCCAGCACCCCTTTGGTGCAATCCTTGTCAAACGCGGCCCAGCCGCCATCCTTGCACTGGAACGCGAGCAGCCAATTCAGCCCGCGCTGGAAACATTCATCCCGTTTTTGCTGGTTGGCGGTAGGCACTTTGCGCAAGGCCAGAAGCACCATGGCGGTGTCGTCAACGTCCGGGTTCCATTTGTTCTCAAATTCAAACACCCAGCCGCTGGGCTCGATATCAGCGGAGTTCTTATGTTGCCAGTCGCCGCGAAAACGAATTTCCTTGGTGATCAACCATTCGCAGGCGCTTTGCAGGGCCGGGTGATCGTCAGGCAGCCCTGATTCGTGCAGGCACATGGCCGTGATCGCCGTGTCCCACACCGGGGACAGGCAAGGTTCGATCCGCACCGTATCCGGGGTCTCGTGCTCGAGTTTCTTCAACTCCCGCTCGGCGCGCAGAACCTGTGGGTGCTTGTCCGTGTAGCCCAGGGCTTTCAGGGCGATGAGAGAGTTGAGCATCGCCGGGAAAATGGCCGCCAGACCATCGGACCCTTCAAACCGTTCCAGCATCCATTGCTCCGCTTTCTCCAAGGCTCGGCGGCGGAAAGGATGAATGCCGTTTTCGGCAAACCATTCCGCAAATTTGTGGACGCGATCCAGCCAGAGGAAGAAATTCCGCCACGAAAGCCGTTCCGGGTCAGGGGCGAGCGCCAGGTCGCGCTCATGGATGCCCTCTGGATACAGCTCGTTAAGGTTGACGTTGTTCTTAAGCGGACGGGTGGGCTTGAAATGGTTAATGATGGCCAGCGGCACGAGCATCGAGCGGCTCCAGGAACTCATTTCATTAACGTTCACGTAGAACCACTTCCCGATCAAAATCACCTCGCAAGGAATCGTTGGCACATAATCCCACGGAAACAGCCCCAACAAAGCCAGGTAGAGCTTCGAGAACGTGTTCATCCGCGGAACGCCGCCCAGGTTGAGCGCGACTTCCCGCGCGCGCAGCATCCGCGGATCGGTCACCGGAACCCCTGCCAGTTTAAGCGCCAGATAGGCTTTGATGGTGGCATTGACCTCCGGCGGGCCACCGTAATAAATGTTCCATCCGCCGTCCAGCAACTGCATCGATAGAATATGATTAACCGCCTTGCGCTGCCACTCGGGGTCCACCTTCCCATTCCAATGATGGTAGGCGATCATGTCGGCGACCAGGGTGGCATCGACGATCAATTCACCCACCCAATAACCTTCGGGGCGTTGCTGGCTCAGGAGATACTTTTGAGAACAGGAAACGGCATTTTCCAAGCCCCGCTTGAGGTTATCCTCAAGGGCCTGTGAACGTGGTCCTCCCATTATTGGGCTCTCTCGGCATCCGGAAACTTCCACGTGAGATACTCTGCGAGGTAGGGCCCAACCTGTAAAGCTGGAATTGGATGCCAGAGAGGCCTCCGAAGTCCTGAATTGGGGACCCGCAAAGAAACATTGCGCGGCATGTCATAAGCGGGCTAAATAGGGCCAATGCTTTGTGCTTTGTTTTACCATGCGGCGCGCTGAAGAAGAGCCTTTGGAAGCGGCGTTGGTCCAGAAGTCGTACCGGCTCATGCTGCTGGCGCGGGTGCTGGATGACAAGGTCGCCAGCCTTTACCGGGCCGGCAAGATTTACGGTGGCGTATTCCTCAGCCGTGGGCAGGAAGCCCTGAGCGCTGCCACCGGGCTGGCACTGCGCAAGGGCGATCTGTTTGCGCCGCTCATCCGCGATACGGCCGGTCGATTGGCGTTTGGTGAGACCCTGCTGGATGCGGTGCGGACTTACCTGGGTTCGGCGCTGGGTCCCATGCGGGGCCGGGATGGCAACGTGCATCGCGGCCGCCCCCAGGATGGCATGCTGGCGATGATCAGTCATTTGGGCGCCATGATTTCCGTCGTCAACGGCGGGCTGCTGGCTCATCGGTTCCAAGGAATCCGCGATACGGCAGGGGCTGCCTCTATTGGCGATGGGGCGACTTCAACCGGAGCGTTTCACGAAAGCTTGAACCAGGCGGCGGTGGAGAAACTGCCGCTGGTCGTGGTGGTCGCGAACAACCATTATGCCTATTCCACGTCGAATGAACGCCAGTTTGCCTGCAAGTCGTTGCTCGACAAAGCGGTTGGATACGGCATAACCGGCGCGGAAGTGGATGGCACGGATTTCCGCGCCTGCCTGGCGGTGGTGGGGCAGGCTGTGGCGCGTGCCCGGGCCGGACAAGGGCCTCAGCTCGTGGTGGCCAGCCTGCTACGCTTATGCGGTCACGGAGAGCATGACGATGCCGGCTACGTGGAAGCGAAGTACAAGAATTCGCCGGTGGGCCGCGATTGTTTGAAAGCGGCGGAGGAACACCTGCTGGCATCTGGATTGGCGACCTCCGGCGAATTGACCCAGTGGCGCGAGCAGGCCATGCACGAGGTCGAGACCGCCGTGGGGCAGGCCCAGCGTGAAGCCACCCCGGACCCATTTAAAGAAGAGTGGCGCGCGCTCGCCTCCAGGCACCTGCAAGAAGGTCATTATCCCGCGAACCAGGCATGAGCATCACCTATCTTGACGCCATCCGCGAAGCCCAAGCCCAGGCGCTTGCCCAGGATCCACGGGTGTTCATCTACGGCCAGGACGTGGGTGCTTTCGGCGGCGCTTTCAAAGCCACCAGGAACCTTGCCAGCCAATTTCCCGGACGGGTGATTGATGCGCCGATCAGCGAGGATGCCATGATCGGACTGGCGGTAGGCGCGGCCATCAACGGCATGCGCCCCATCATCGAACTTCAGTTCGCCGATTTCTCCACCTGCGGCTTCAACCAGATCGTCAACCAGGCGGCAACTCACTTCTGGCGCACCGGCGTGCCCTGTCCAATTACCATTCGCCTGCCTTCCGGCGGCACTCCGGGCAGCGGCCCGTTCCACAGCCAAAGCATGGAGGCGATTTACGCGCATTACCCGGGGTTGATCGTGTTGACCCCCGCCACCGTGGAAGATGCCTATAGCATGCTGCTGGAAGCGGTCGGCCTGGATGACCCGGTGATTTTCTGCGAGCACAAATACCTCTACTACCATTTGAAGGCGGAGAAGCTGCCCACCGAGGCCCTGGCAATCGGCCGCGCGCGCATCGCACGGGAGGGAAGAGACCTCTCAATTGTCACTTATGGCGCGATGGTGCATGAGGCCCTGGCCGCCGCGGAGGAGCTTGCCACGGAAAAATTTGAGGTTGAAGTGATCGACCTGCGCTCGGTGAAACCGCTGGATACTGACTGCATCATGGCGTCGGTGGCGCGCACCAGCCGACTGCTGTGCGTGGGCGAATCCTGGCCCTGGGGGGGGGTTGCGGCCGAGGTGGTATCGCGCGTTGCCAGCGAAGGTTTTGGGCTGCTGGATGCCCCGCCCATGCGGCTCAACGCCCAGGACACGCCAGTCCCCTTTCATCCCAACTTGTGGACCGCCCACCGGCCGGCCGCTGAGCGCATCGTCAATGCCGCTCGTGACCTCCTGCGGAAATAGTGACATGAACCTTTACCACCATTACCGGGCCGTCAACTTATAATTCGCATGCCTGCTATTCCCATTATCATGCCGCAACTCGGCGAATCCATCGCCGAAGCGACAGTGGTCCGACTGCTCGTGAACGTTGGCGAGGTGGTCAAGACGGACCAGGACATCATTGAAGTTGAAACCAGCAAAGCCACGAGTTGCATCACGTCGCCCTGCC
>JBBQYD010000427.1:0-5009 GCA_038209025.1 Verrucomicrobiota bacterium
ACCGGCGGCTGGCAGGTTTTGGCGAGTTGGGTTTCGATAATCTTTACCCGGTTATCCTCATGCGCAGCCTGGGGTTGGGCGCGGCCACGGCGGCGCTGTGCCTGGTCACCGGGCTGCCGCTGGCGTTCTTTGTGGCCCGCCTGCCGGCCCGCTGGAGGAATGTGGCGCTCACGCTCGTGGTCATCCCGTTTTGGACCAACCTGCTCATCCGCACCTACGCCTGGCAGATCCTGCTTTCGCCCGAAAGCTGGCTCTCGCAGTTCGCGCAGGCCCTGGGAATCGGCGTCCGTGGCGAACCCTTGTACCCCGGCACGCTGGCTGTCATGCTGGGCATGGTTTGCGATTTCCTGCCCTTCATGACGCTGCCGCTCTACGCCAGCGTGGAGAAGATCGATTGGTCCCTGGCTGAGGCGGCGGCAGATTTGGGCGCGGACCGCCTCCGGGTGTTTCGTCACGCGTTGCTGCCGCAAATCATTCCCGGCCTCGTCGCGGGAGTGGTTCTGGTGTTTCTGCCGGCTACCGGACAATTCGTGATTCCCGACCTGCTCGGTGGCGCCAAGACGGCCATGCTCGGCAATGTCATCCAGCAGCAGTTTGCCGTCAGCCGCGATTGGCCCTTTGGCGCGGCGATCTCCACCGTCGCGTTGCTCCTCGTGGGGATTGGGTTATGGATTTACCTCCGGGGCGGTGATCGGAAGGAGCCCATCCTATGAAGCGTTCCTGGCCCTTGAATCTCATCGCTGCGGTGCTGTTCGCTTTTCTGTATGCGCCCATCGCCGTGGTAATCGTGTATTCGTTCAATGCGGCGCGTTTCGGCGCCGGCTGGGCGGGGTTCACCACGCAATGGTATGGGACGTTGCTCGCCAATGAGGCGGCGCTGAGCGCGGCCAGGAACACGCTGCTGCTCGGGGGGGGCAGCACCGCGATTGCCACGGTGCTGGGGACGTTGCTGGCCGTGGGGCTGAGCCGGTATGAGTTTCCCGGGCGCCGCCTCTTCGCCCGGCTGCTCTACATACCGGTTTTCATCCCGGACGTGGTATTGGCGGTGGCGCTGCTGCTGATTTACTCGTTCCTGCGGCGCTGGCTGGCGTTTTTCGAGCCGGGCCTGGCCACCATGGTCCTGGCGCATGTGACGTTTCAAATTCCCTTCGTCGCTATTATCGTGCGGGCACGCCTGGTGGGGCTGGATCCGGCACTGGAGGAGGCCGCGCGCGACCTGGGCGCCAATGAATGGCGCACCTTTCGCCATGTGACCCTGCCACTGATTCTGCCTGGGGTCATGGCGGGCGGCATGCTCGCGTTCACGCTCAGCCTGGACGATTTTGTGGTGAGTTTCTTCACCAGCGGTCCGGGCTCCACGACCCTGCCCATCCTGATCTACTCTTCGGTTAAACGCGGGATCACCCCGGATATCAACGCCCTCTCGACGCTCATTATTCTGGCTAGCGTTGCCGGCACGCTGGTGGTAGGAGTCTTGCAGCGCCTGCGCGCGCCCAATCCGCACGAACAACGATGAAATTGCTGGCCATGCTTTACCTGGGCTTTGCCGCCCTGAGCGCCCCCGCCGAGCCGCTCACGCTCAACCTGTTCATCTGGTCCGAATACCTCGACCCCCAAGTGGTAACCGAGTTCGAGCGCGCCAGTCACTGCAAGGTGAACATCGACCTTTACGAAGAAAGCGAGAGCATGCTGGCGAAGGTGCAGAACGGTGGCACGGCGCTTTACGACGTGGTGGTGGTTTCGGACAACATGGTGCCCGCGATGACCAAGCAGAATCTGCTCGCTCCTCTGCGCCACACGAACCTTCCGAATCTGAAGAACCTGGAAGCGCGTTTCCTGAGCCCGGCATATGATCCGGAGAACCGTTTCACGGCCGCTTACCAATGGGGCACCATGGGAATTCTTTACCGCCAGGTGGAAGGCAAAGCCGCCCCGGATTCGTGGGGTGTTTTTTTTGATCCTCAACAGCAAGCAGGGTCCTTCCTGCTGTTGGATTCCATGCGCGACACCCTCAGCGCGGCGCTGAAATTCAAGGGCTACAGTGTCAATTCTGTCGAGCCCAAACAACTGCGGGAAGTCCGTGATCTGCTGGTCGAGACCAAGAAACGGTGTGTGGGTTTCGACGGCAGCGTGGGGGTAAAAAACAAGATCCTGGGCAAGACCGCCCAGGCGGGCATCGTTTACAGCGGGGAAGGGGTGCGCGCCGCGCTGGAGAATAAAGCGCTGGCTTACGTCGTGCCCCGTGAAGGCAGCATCGTTTGGGTGGATAGCCTGGTGGTGCTGGCTCAAGCGCGCCAGCGGGATTTGGCCGAGCAGTTTATCAACTACCTGCTCGATCCCAAAGTCGGGGCCCGGATTTCCCGGTTCACGCAATTTTCGACGCCGAACCGGGCCTCCCGCGAGTTACTGAGCCCCGAGGAACGTGCCAACGAAGCGGTGTATCCGAGTGCGGAAACGATGCGCCGGCTCGAATTCCTTCACGACCTCGGTTCCCGGTCCCGGCTCTACGACGAAGTTTGGACGCAGGTGAAAGGGCGGTGAACTTGATGGCCGATCACGCGGACGGTCCCGCAGTTGGCGAATCCACTCTTGCGGTGAGTCTGGAACCTTACGGAACCTGAACCGCACGTAACGCATGGCAACCAGGAGCCGAGCCTGGTGCGGATTTGGTTCGCCTTCGACGAGGAGGCCAAAAGCACTGTGACGGGGCACATCGGGCGGTACAACCCGAATCACCCATCGAAGAACCTGTAAGGAGCCGAAAAATGAGACCAGTAGAAATCAAAGGAAACGCAGCGGTGGGTGGCCTGAAAGCAGCGGAAGCGCGGGCAGATGCAGAAGCTGCCAACGGGAGAGATGAGCGTGAAAGAATGAACCGTTGAGTGCCAATGTTTGCTTCCCTCTTTATGTCAGCTTATGCATTTTGAAGTTATGCCAGCGAAACAATTTAGCGCCGAGGTTCTGTCCGCCGCATACCCCTCTCTCAGCGGGTTCAGTTACATCAGCGCGGGCAGCTATAAGAGTGTTTATCGAGTCAGCCGGGGCGATGGTATTGCGGAGGTCCTGAAGGTGATTCGGCTGCCGTTGATGACTCGCCACTATTTACCTGGCAGCCGGAGGCGTGTAAATGCGGAGCGCGGAGAATGTGCCACATGGAACCTTTTTTGTTTACAAAGCACCTGGCCTGGAATGTCCGTCTCTGGCTCGGTTGACCGGACTGGTCTGGCATCACCTTCGCCGGGAATTAAGCCGTTGAGCGCGAGCAGAAAATCCTCTGATCCATGATTGACCACTCTCAGCCAAATCGCTATAAATCGTCGGCAGGTGCGATTGATGCCGATATATTGTAGCACCTGGCGAATATGACGAAGACTGAACAAGCCTTGAAGTTGGTTAAAGAGATCGGGGTCGTCAGACCCAAAGACCTCGCCAGGCATGGTATTGCTCCAGTTTACCTGCGGCGGCTTCTCGATCAGGGCCTGCTCGTCCAGTCGGCGCGAGGCATTTATCGGCTCGCTGGTCAAAAACCAAGCCTCCACCACAGCCTGGCGGCGGTTTCCAAGTTGATCCCGCACGGCGTCATCTGCCTGCTTTCGGCCCTGAATTTTCATGGATTGCTGGCTGAACCGCCCGACTTGGTTTGGGTAGCCGTTGACCGGAAAGCCCGGCGACCAACCATCGAGGGCCTGCCGCTTCGGGTCGTCCGCTTCTCGGACGTGTCGCTCAAAACTGGCGTGGAACGTCACACAATCGAGGGCGTCAGCGTCCCGGTCACAAACCCGGTCAAAACCGTCGTGGACGGGATCAGGTATCGCGGAAAGATCGGTGTGGACGTGGCCTTGGATGCGCTGCGTGGTTGTCTAAAGAAGCGGAAGTGCCCGGTGGAGGAACTCCTCAAATACGCCAAGGTGTGCCGCGTGGAGAGCGTCATCCGCCCTTATCTGGAGGCGCTTGCGTGACGAACTCCCGTCCAGTTGATGTCAGCGCGACGCCACGCCAGCGTGACCGGCAGGATGTTGCCTGTGCGGCGGCGGGGCGCTATCGTGCCGACCTCACGGCGGGATCGTTGAAGATCGCGGAAAGCAGGAGGATCGCAGACCTGCTGTTGCGAGGGGTGGACGAAGTGGGCTGGAAGCTGGCTATCACCAAGGACAACGTGCTGAAGGCCCGGAACCCGGCGACCGCCATCCGGCTGGCCCGTCTCATCCGCCAGCGGCTGGAAACCACGTCGCCGGAGCTGTGGCGGATGGTTCGGGACGGCACGGTAGTCGTCGCCACGCACGCGGTGCTGGCGGCAGCGGTGAAGCACAGCTACCTCCTGGGCGACTTCCTGGACTTGGTGGTCAGGGATCAGTATCGGCGCTTCGGCAAAGTCCTGACGAAGAAGCTGTGGCTCGACTACCTGGAAGATTGCCGTGGGCGTGACCCACAAATGCCGCAGTGGCAAGAATCCACTGTCAGGCGGGTGGGGTCGTCCGTCTTCCAAATTCTGGCCCAGGCCGGATACATCAAGGACACGCGAACGATGCTGCTGCAACGGGCGCACATCACCGCCGAGGTCATCGGCTACCTGAAACGAACCAAGGAGGACTACGTCCTTCGCTGCATCACCGTTGGCACATGAGCGACCATCTGACAGAGCGGCTGAACCGCATCCTGCCCAAGCTGACCTCCGACGAGCTGCTGAGCGGCAGCGGCTTGGGCAACGAGATCGGGTTCTACGTCTTCGACTATCCCGCCGAGGACGAATTGCGCGTGCGCGAGCACATCCAGTTCCTGCTGGATCACCTGCCCAAGTCCAAGCCGGGCCTGCGAGTCAAACATGTAAACCTGTTCGATCTGGTCATCGACTACCTGAAGTCCAGGAACCTGCTGGATCGCGCCCTCCAGATGCAGCGCACCCAGGGTGACGAGGCCATGTTCAAGGCGCTGAGCGCCCCGCTGCACGAGTCGCGGTTGGCCCAGGTCTTCGCCGACGTTGCCCAACCGAGCCAGCACGACCTGGTGCT
>JBBQYD010000428.1:0-5009 GCA_038209025.1 Verrucomicrobiota bacterium
ATGATTTTGCGCGCAGAAAACCCGTTATGCGACCTCCTCCCCCGAGCTGCTGTCCAGGTGTTAACCCTGCTGCTCCTGGGGGCTCTGTCCGCCGCCGCCGCCCGGTTGGAATCCCCGAACGGACGCGTCACAGTGAACCTCGAACTGACCAACGGAGCGGCCGGATCTCCGCGGTTCGACGTTCAGTATGACGGGCGCCCGGTGCTCGTCCCCTCCGCGCTCGAACTTCAGGTCGGCGGCAAACCGTTTGCCGCGGGATTAACGCTGGTGAAGGAAACCCGGCGAGCCCACGATGCCTCATGGCGTCCGGTCTATGGCGAGCGCGACTCCATTCGCGATCATTACCGCGAGGCGGTCTTCGAACTGGCCGGGGGCGGGGCGGCCGAGCGCCGGCTGACGCTGGTGTTCCGCGCTTATGACGCGGGGGTGGCGTTCTGCTATGAACTCCCCGCGCAACCCGGGCGCGAGCGGATCAACCTCGAACGCGAACTCACCGAGTTCCGTTTCGCCGGCGACCATCCGCTGTGGGCCACTTACACCGCCCAGGGCGTTTATACCAATACGGTTATCAGCCAACTCCGCCCGGGATGCGAGCGTCCGCTGGTGCTGCGGGTGAATCCAAGCCTTTACGCCGCTATCGCTGAAGCGCGCCTGGTCGATTACGCCCGCATGAAGCTCAGCCCCCTGCCGGGCGCCGTCCATGGATTGGTCAGCGACCTGAGCGGCCCGGTCGAGGCACCCCTGCCGCTGCGCACCCCCTGGCGGGTGGTGATGCTCGCGGAGAGTCCCGGCAAGCTGCTGGAGGGCAACGACCTGTTCCTGAATCTTAACGATCCCTGCGCGTTGACCAACACCGCCTGGATCAAACCCGGAAAAGTTCTGCGCGATGTCTCGCTGAGCACCGCCGGCGGCAAAGCGTGCGTGGATTTCGCCGTGCGCCAGAACCTGCAATACGTGCTTTACGACGCCGGGTGGTACGGCCCGGAGACCGATGACAAGTCGGACGCGCGCGGGGTGCATCTCGATCCCTCCCGCTATACCGCCCCGCTGGACCTGCATGAAGTGCTGCGCTACGCGAAAGCGCGCGGCATCGGCATCATACTCTACGTCAACCGTCGAGCTCTGGAACGCCAGATGGACGAGTTGTTTCCCCTCTACCACTCGTGGGGGGTAAAAGGGGTGAAATTCGGGTTTGTGCAGGTCGGCTCCCAGGAATGGACCGCGTGGCTGCACAAGGCCGTGGCCCTGGCCGCCCGCCACGAATTAATGGTCGATGTGCATGATGAATACCGGCCGACCGGTGTTTCCCGGACCTACCCCAACCTCATGACCCAGGAGGGCGTGCGCGGTGACGAGGAAAAACAACCGAATCACCAGGCGCTCACCACCTTGTTCACGCGCCTGCTCGCCGGCGGGGCGGACAATACCATTTGCTACTACGACCCCCGCGTTCCGGCCAATTCCTCACACGCCTATCAACTGGCGAAAATGGTCTGCTTCTACAGTCCCTGGCAATTCGTCTTCTGGTATGACCGGCCCTACCCCGTCCCGGCAGGCGCGGCCGAACACAACGTGATCGGCGACGAACCGGAACTGGAGTTTTTCGCCCACTGCCCGACGGTGTGGGATGAGACCCGCGTCCTGCAAGGGGAGATTGCCGAGTACGCGGTGATCGCACGCCGGTCCGGACGATCCTGGTTCATCGGTTGCATGAACGCCCGGCGTCCGCGCACCCTGGCTGTGCCTTTGGACTTTCTCAGCGCGGATCTTCGCTACACCGCTTATGTGTATGCGGACGATCCCGCCTCGCCCACCCGAACCCGGGTGCGCATCGACCGCCGAACGGTGGATCGCACCTCGGTTGCGCGGATCGAAATGGGGCCCCAAGGCGGGCAAGCGCTCCGGTTGCTCCCCAAGTAACATCCTTCATTCGCCAAGACCGGGCGCCTGTCATACGTTCATCCGACTACTCAGAGTTGGCGGAGGTTGCTATTTTACCATGATAATCCTGATGAACACATCTCGACCCGTATCTGGAAAGGCTCCCCCGTGGCCATGGGGCCGGTTGGGGCTCGGCGTTGATAGGAGCGCCGCCCCGGTTCGCTCGCCGCACCTGGAGCCCGCCGGAGGGTTCACGCTGATTGAGTTGCTCGTGGTCATCGCGATCATCGCCATTCTCGCGGCCATGCTGTTGCCGGCCCTCTCGAGGGCCAAAGCCAAGGCGCAACGCATCTCGTGCATGAATAACGAGCGCCAGATCGGCATGGGACTCGTGATGTACACTGACGACAACACGGATTTCTACCCCCGCTACACCCAGTGGGCAACCTGGGGCGGCGATACGGGTGATGGCACGTCCGGCTGGCATGGCGGCGGCACCAGTTGGACCAACCGCCCGCTAAACCGTTACACCGGCAACAATCTCAAACTGTATGCCTGCCCGGCCGACCGCGGGGACAGCTTCCGGTTGAAGAACTGGCCGAGAAAAACCTGTTTCGACGCCTGGGGCAACAGCTACCTCATGCTTTGGGTGGTGGACGATCTCGGGGTTAAGTTCGTGGGTGGGGCTGCCGACGTTACTCCCATTAAGTCCACCGAGGTGGCCAAGAGCCCGGTTAACAAGTTCATTTTTTCAGATTGGCCATGGTACGTCCGGGACGTCAATTCCAGCCAGAGCGCCTGGCACAATGATCGCGGGCAATCGGTCTTTCCCTTCCTGTTTGGGGACGGCCACGTGGCGGTGTTTAAGTTCCCGGCGGATTTTTCACAGAACCTTGCAACCTACCGGAACCGCACTCCCGACCCGGCCTATTTATGGTGGTAGATAGAACCTCAATCAGCCTATGAAAACAAAAATAACCAGCCGACCAATCGCCAAACTGACCGCCTGCGCCTCCCTGGCGCTGGCGTGCGCCTCCCTGGCACAGGCGCAAACCACGTTCACATTCGAAAACCCTCCTTTCGTCTCCGGCCCGATCGCGGGCCAGGATGGCTGGGCCACCTCCGGCGTCAGCGACAACATGACGGTGCGAACCGATGCCGAACTCCAGGCGCAACTGACCTCCAGTGGCTTTAATCCGGCCAATCCGGTGCATGGCGGCAGCCAGGCATTTGTCGTTTCCGGCTATGGCTCAAGCTCCACCTCCACCCACACGCTCCCGGGTATTGCCGACTACAGCACCGTGGTCATTGATCTGTGGGCGCGCCCGCTCACGCCGCGGTACGACACCAGCGCCACCAACCTCGGCAACGTTTTCATGACGGTTAACAGCGCGACCGGGACCCGCGCGGTGGCGTTCCGGTTCGGATTCGACGCCGCGACGACCAGCACCCACATTGATTACGCCGAGGCCACCAGCGCCATCTGGCGCTCCACCGGAGTGCCGTGGACCTCCAACACCTGGTACCACATCACCCTCACCGTGGATCTCGCCGCCCAGTCTTATGACTTTGCGGTGGACGGCACGAAGCTCAATACCAGCCCGATCTCCTTTTACCAGGGGAACGTGGTGAACGCCCTCGGGCAGATCCTCTTTTTCCGGGGCACCTCCCAGGCCGGCATGATCGTGGATGACGTAACGGTGAACAGCACCGCGCCCACCGGACCGCCGACGCGCCTGGCCTCCACCAACCCGTACGGATTCAAGGTGCGCATCTCCGACCTGGTTCTGCTCACGCCCAACACCAATACGATCACCCTCAAGCTGGACGGCCAGAGCATCACGCCCACCGCCATTAGCCAGACCGGCAACATCGGCGTGGGCGACAACTCGGGCCTCACCACCGTCATCTTCGACAGCCCCAGCGTAATCATGCCCTCCCTGACCACTCA
The DNA here is from genome assembly GCA_038209025.1 of Verrucomicrobiota bacterium. Taxonomy (GTDB): domain Bacteria; phylum Verrucomicrobiota; class Verrucomicrobiia; order Limisphaerales; family UBA8199; genus JBBQYD01. Next base: position 3,833 of record JBBQYD010000428.1, read on the forward strand.
TACCGTGGAGATCCATTACGAGGTCGCCGGTTCCGCCGCCGTGAACAAGACGTTCACCTTCACTGTCGCTCCCGTAAACGGCACGCTCGACCGCGCGCATCACTACCTCGGACAGTTCCGCGGCACCGGTGTCAAATACAGCCCGCCGGGAGCCGGACGCACCGGGGCCTCGGCCGATTTCGCCATCGACATGGGCAACCTCCCGGCTGCCACCGCCAAAGTCCTGGCGGACGACTTCGAACTGCTTACCGCTCTGCGTTCCGCCGCCAGCAGCGACACCCTGAGTGTTTCCCTGTGGTCCAAGCGCCGCGCCTTTACCAACAGTAGTTCCGTCGTTTGGATCAACTCCCCCTCGGCTCCCAATTCCGGACGCGCCTTCCAGCTGCACTGCCCCTACTGGGATACGAATGCCTATTTCGACACCGGCGGCGCGGTGGAGGGCCCCACCCGTTTGAAACAGGACCTCTCATCGTTGGGCGGCATCGAATTCTGGTCGGGCTGGCATCACCTCGTGGCCATTAAAAACGGCGGAGCCAAGCAGGTCTGGATCGACGGCCAGGTCGTGGCCAACCAGGACGCGGGTGCCGCAGATCTCACCGGCTACATCGACCTCAACTCCTTCGTAATGGGTGCCGGCGCGGCGGACAACCTGGCGATTAATGGTTTGATTGACGACGTCGCGGTCTTCGCCTCCGGCCTGAGCCCGGCGGAAGTCGCCAGCCTCTATACCGGAACCGCCCCCAGCAGCGTGAAGCCCGAAAGTCTGGTTGCCTGGTGGGACTTCAACGATTACCCCAACCTGCGCGCCACCCGGCAAGGAGACCAAATAATCGTCACGTTTAACCAAACTCTGCAATCCGCGACCAATGTCGCCGGACCGTACATCGACCTCCCGAACGCCACCAGTCCGTACACCAACACCACGGCTCCGGGAACCATGTTCTTCTACCGCGCCAGAAGATGATCTAACGCGGCTGATCTCCCACCTGCGGGTGGCGATGTTTAAGGGCGGTCCTCCGGGGCCGCCCTTTTTCATATGTGCGCCCGGCAGGGCGCACTGACTAGTTGGTTAGAGTCCAATGCACACCCGGCAAGGGGAAGTGCTAGCCGAACAGCAAGGGTGTCGGTCGCGAGGCCGAATCCGAAGGAAGCTGTAAGCAAAACGCTGGCCTGACGA
>JBBQYD010000429.1:0-5007 GCA_038209025.1 Verrucomicrobiota bacterium
TACCGGGTCACCTGCCAGGGGGATCATATTCAGACCTGGGTCAATGGGGTGAAGGTGACCGACTTGCACGACGGCATGACAAAGAGCGGGTTCATCGGGCTGCAGGTACACGGCGTGGGTGCGCGCCAGGATCCGCTGCAGGTCCGGTGGCGGAACCTTCGCCTGCGCGAATTAGCATCTTAGCTGCACTGCCCGGAAGGAGAGTCCTTCTCTCAGAAGTCGATGCTACTGCCAAGGTGCGCCCCTTTTCGGTGGTGCATCGAATCCATTTTCCTTTTGACAATCCCGATGTTCCCGGCTTGCATGGTGCCCTTGAGAACATTTTTTGATCTATGAAACTGCTTATGTTGCTGCTGGTCTCCGGGCTGTCAATCTCGGGAGTAGTTGCGGCGGAGAATGTAACCAGGTTTTTCGAAATTCGCACCTACTACGCGGCGCCGGGAAATCTCTACGATCTACATGCACGTTTCCGAAACCACACCACGCGCCTGTTCGAGAAGCATGGCATGATCAATATCGGGTACTGGGTGCCTCGGACCAATGCTGAGAACAAACTGATTTACCTGCTGGCCTACCCCAGCGCTGAAGCCCGGGGGCGTGCCTGGAAAGAGTTTTCAGCCGACCCGGCCTGGCAGGCAGTCGCCAAGGAATCTGAACGCAACGGCAAGTTAGTGAGCAAGGCCGAATCCGTGTTTCTGACCGCGACGGATTTCTCGCCAATTGTAAAGCCCGGCGCGTCCCAAACGCAGCAGGTCTTTGAATTACGCACCTATCACGCTGCTCCTGGCAAACTCGATAATCTCCTGGCTCGTTTCCGGGATCATACCACTACCCTTTTTGCCAAGCATGGCATGAACCAATTCGGCTACTGGCTGCCGACGGAAAAGAAGGATGGAGCGGGAGGGATCCTGACTTATATCCTGATCCACCGCAGCACGGAGGCAGCCGAGGCCTCCTTCAAGGCTTTCCGGGCCGACCCAGAGTGGATCCAAGCCAAGGCCGCTTCCGAGGTCAATGGCCCGCTCACAGTCAAGGACGGGGTCCAGTCCGTGTTTATGGTCCCGACGGATTTCTCGCCGGCCAAATAGGATACTTGTTCGGCAATTCACCCACCAACGGCGTCAGCCAAAGATTCAAGACCTCGGCGCCCGAACGCTGCATGAAACCGGCGGGCGAATGGAATCCCATCGAAGTGACGGCGCGAGGGAAGGTCTTAAGCGTCTGGATTGAGGGTCGGCCGATGGATTGCCAATACCGGAATGGGTTCAGGGCATCATCACTCCAATCAATACTCCTGGCAAAACAATCAATTAACCCTGCCGCTTCGTATTTGTTATATTGACTCGTGACCGTTAGAAATGACGAATGGATAAATCACGTAATGCCTATTGATCTGACGCTATGAAAACCACTACAAAGCGCTTCCTGTTTTGGACTCCCAGGATTCTGTGCCTCCTCTTCACCGCCTTCATCAGCCTGTTCGCTTTGGATGTATTCGGCGAACATCAGGGCTTCTGGGACACCGTCCTCGCCTTGCTGATGCACCTGATCCCAACGGGCATCCTTCTGCTCATCCTGGCTGCCACCTGGCGGTGGGAATGGATTGGCGGACTTTTGTTCCCCGCGCTGGGTGCATTCTATATCCTCGCCTTCTGGGGAAGGTTCCATTGGTCCGCCTACGTGATGCTTTCTGGTTCCCTGTTCCTGTTGGGGGCGCTGTTTCTGTTGGGGTGGAAATACCGGGCGGAACTCCACGCCAAGACCTGATACTGGGTTTCGGGTTGAGGTAAACAACTTGAAAATGGGAGGGCCAGTCAGTTAAGAAGGTGAAATGGGCCCGAGTGATCCCGGCCGATCAGTGGTATCGCGCCGGGGCGCCTATCCTTCGATATTAAATTGACGCAGGATTGAATACCGGGAACCCTGAGGTGACATGATTGCGGGAGACAATGGTTCCATCAGTTGGCGGCTTCTGGCTTCATTATCAGCTAAGGCCATGATCCTTTGCCTGGCGTTGGGGATGGCCCATGGGCTGGAGGCCACGTCAGCCGGTTCGCGCCCAAGTCTTGCCAGTTTCACCCTGACCCACGATGGTTCTCCCGAGTCCTATGACGAAGCCATGGCCGTGGCGTGCCTGCAGGGCATTTTCAATCAGAACTCGCCTGAGCTTTACGTGCTCTCCCGAAAGAACCCTCGACCGCAATACTGGCTGGACCTGCTCTCAAAAGAAGGCCGCTGGCTGCAGGGCCGGGAGGTGAAGCCGCAGGCGGATGTTGGCTCGCTGGTAAAGCTTGCCGGGAACCGGCTCAAAGGGGCAGTCATTTGGGATCCCGCCGTGCCGGCCAGCTTGAACGTGGCCACCACCATCGCCGGGGTCGAAGGGGGGATCGTGCTGAGTCCGGAGTATGCCGATCGGTTTCTCAAGCAGTGGCATTTGCGGGTGATCACCGATTTAAGGGGCCGCTTCACCGGGGCCGAAACCGGCAGCAAGAAAAACGACGCCTACCGTTGGGCCATCCGGGAATACCTGGCCAGAGGCCGATGCTCGGCGCACCTCCTCTGCCTTTATGAAGATGCCTTTTCGGCTCGGGCGCGCGGCGACATCGGCTACGTGCTCACGCGCGATTGGGCGGTGAAGAACCGCGCTTTTGTGTTCGATCTCTCGCCTTGGGGAGACGAGCAGCCGCAGGACGATGCCGCTCAGCGACCCGGCCTCGATCTTGAGACCTACAAGCTGATGCTGGCGGAGATACTTCGCCAATCCGCGGGCAGGCAAATGACCGAGTTGACCGGCTTCTTTCCCTTCTCAAAGTACTCCAACATGCCTGACCACAAGAGCGCGCACGACCCGGTGCCGACGGAATGGGAAACGGTCTGGCTCATTTCACCCTACAACTGTTATCAGAACACGGTCTCCAGCGACTGCTTCAACCAGTCGTTGCACAGCCAGGCCCCGCGGCAATCGCTTAAACAGCAGCGGGTCGCAAAGCAGGTTCCGCTCAAGGCAAAGACATATATTTGCATCCTCATGGCGGATTACGACTCTGCCACGCCGCTTTACGACTTCCTGCCCAACCACTGGCACAACCCCGGCCGCGGCAAACTGCCGCTGGCCTGGGGCATCAACCCGAACCTGCTGGAAACCTACCCGGATCTGATCGCTTATTTCTATAGCACCGCCTCGCCCGCCGACACCTTCGCTTCCGATGCGAGCGCCGCCGGCTACATGAACCCGAACCGCGTCCGAAAGGAATACCTTCCGCTGTTTGTGAAGCACAACCGGCGCTTCTTCCGGGAGGCCGACATGGACATGGCGCCAATGGTATTGGACTGGGATCAGCCTTCGCCAGACGTGAAGGACGCCTTCCGCAAGTTCGCTCCGAGCGGATTCGCCACGATCGTGATGGACTTGCACGGGACCGGCGGCAAGCTCCCCGAACCGCAAATCTGGGATGGCATGCCGGTGATGGAGTTGATCAACGACACCTGCAATTTCTCAAGCGCCGACCAGACCGCCGAGGCCATGGCTCACGCGATCAAAGCCCGGGGGAGGCAGGAACCGGGTTTCTATTTCTTCCGTGTGGTGTGGGTCAATCCGACGAACATCACCAACTCGGTGGCTCTTCTGAGCCGCAAGTGCCCGGATCTGAACATTGAGGTCCTCGATCCGCATACGTTTTTTGCGCTGTTCAAAGAATCCCGGAAAAAGGCGCTGAAGAATTAGCCTTGAGCGGATGAAGCCGAAAAGGAGGAGGTGAGTTCCTTTTCGGCTCTAACGTGATTCTCCGCCAAGGCAAGAGAGCCCACGTCCTCCTCATGTGTAAACCGCGGCTGTGTCGAAAAGGGCCGGGGATATCTCAACGGTAGCTCTGCCGAGCCATTACGACACAGCCCCATCCCCATTCTGCTGGTTTATGCGACCCGCGAGCAGGCAAGCTCAGTTTCGCCAGCGTTCATGTAGTTGGCCGAGAAGATCGCCCGGCCATCGGTGCCGGCGTATGAGCCAGTCCTTGAATCGGTCGAATGGCATGAGATATACTTTGCTCATGCTTATTAGATCTTTGCTCAAGGGCATTCTGTGCTGCGGGCTGCTGGCCGATTTTCGCTGGCGGTGAATGCCGCGTATCCTTCATTGGCGAGAGTCCGCGCATCTGTCCGGTTTGTCACGATTTAGCTCGCTATTTAGAGTGTCGGCTCCAAGGTGTTCTGATGTTCAGCACATACCAAGGTCAGAAGGAATGTGGCCATGCCGTTCACCAAAGAAGAAACTCCGTCTCGCACCTCACCTCTCAAGTGTGGACACCGGGCACTCCGACTCTGCCCGCTGGCTGGCCAACGGGCGGCGGAGCGCTGACATTTACTGAATCTTCACAATCTTCGCCAAAAACACAAAAATGAAACTGATTCTGTCCGCCCTCCTGTTGGTCCTTACTCTGAGCCTGCTCCAAGCCGCGCCGCCGAATGACAATTTCGCCAATCGCACTGCCTTCGTCGGCGCCAATGCCACCGTCGCCGGGACGAATGTCGGCGCGACGATCGAGACCGGTGAGCCGAACCACGGCGCGGTGTACGGCCGGACCGGCGGCAAGTCCATCTGGTGGACCTGGACCGCGCCGTTCGCGGGCGACGTCACGATCACTAACCTGGCCAATTTCAGCCATCTCCTGGCCGTGTACAGCGGCGGCACGCTGACCAATCTGACCCGTGTGACCAGCGGCTACGCCAGCAGCGGCTACAGCGCCACGGCTACCTTCGACACCCTCACCGGTGGCACTTACCAGATTGCGGTGGACGGACAGTCCGGTGCCAGCGGCACTAATCTCCTGACACTCACGCTCCTACCGCCGCCCGCCAATGACAACTTCGCTGACCGCATCGTCCTCACCGGTGCCAATGTCACCACCAACGGCTCGAACGTGGCCGCCACCAAGGAGCCGGGCGAACCGAATCACGCTGGCTACATTGGCGGGCGCTCGGTCTGGTGGACTTGGACCGCTCCCGCCAGCA
>JBBQYD010000430.1:0-5007 GCA_038209025.1 Verrucomicrobiota bacterium
CAACAATTCTATCCCTTTTGGGGAGATGGGGTCACAAACCAGAACTTTCATAGGAGGAGTGAGTCTATGCGCATCGGGAATCCGGGTCAAACACGCAAAATACTGACAAACCGAGGAAGAACGTCATCCATCTCCTTCTCCCGCCTCCGGAAGGCCCCGGGTTCCACGCCTCGATCGAGATACACAAATCACACACTCGTAATGGCTTGCATTATTTCCTTAAGCTTTCCCGCAGGGTTCTTTTTCGTCAACCTCGGGAAATGGGAGCCAGCCATGACAAAATCGTTGTTTCGGGTAAGCATGAGCCGGTCTTCCCGGACTTCGACCGCTGAAATACCGCGAGAGGCGGCCAGGAGCTTCAACTCTGACACCTGCAAGAGCCAGTCCAACGCCTGCGGAACCGGCCCGAACCGGTCCCGAACCTCCTTCTGCAATTGCTGCAAACCCGCCTGGTCGCCCAACTGCGCTATCTTTCGATAGATCTCAATCCGCTGGCGGGCATCGGAAATGTAGTTAAACGGAATGTAGCCGGCCACGGGACCGGTGGGCGCAACCTGCGAAGCCGCTTTGGCTTTGGCCTTTCCAGGTTTGGCCCGCGGGTGGCTGCTTTCAGCCGGCGCCGCCGACGCCAGGGGCGCGGCCGGAGCCCCGACCGGGTTCAACACCAGGAAATCCAACCGCACCTCCACCTCCACGCGCGGGGGAATCTTTTCACCTTTCAGGGCGGCGACACTCTGCTTGAGCAATTGGCAGTATAGCTCAAAGCCGACGGCCGTGATGTGCCCGCTTTGCTCGGCCCCGAGGAGATTGCCCGCGCCGCGAATCTCCAGATCTCGCATCGCGATTTTGAACCCGCTGCCGAGCGTCGAATACTGCTTGATGGCACTGAGCCGCTTGCGGACGTCCAGGAGCAGATTGGCGTGCCGGGGCAGAAGCAGGTAGGCGTACGCCTGATGCTTGTAGCGGCCCACTCGCCCGCGCAGTTGGTACAGATCGCTCAGGCCAAACCGATCCGCCCGGTCGATAATGATTGTGTTGGCGTTGGGAATGTCCAACCCACTCTCGATGATGGTGGTGGACAGCAACACATCGGCCTCGCCATTCACAAAAGCGGTCATGACCCCTTCCAGGTCGTCGGCATGCATTTGCCCGTGCCCCACGACAATGCGTGCCCGCGGCACGAGCATCCGCAGCTTTGATTCCATCGCGGTGATGGTGGCCACCCGGTTGTGCAAAAAGAAAACCTGGCCACCGCGGTTCATCTCTCTCTGGATGGCATCCCGAATGGCCCGCTCGTCGTATTGCATCACGATCGTCTCGACGGGCAGCCGGTCGTGCGGCGGAGTCTGGATCGTGCTCATATCCCGCGCGCCGGTCAGGGCGAGGTAAAGGGTGCGGGGGATGGGGGTGGCGCTGAGTGTCAGCACATCGACGAGGCGCCGCAGCATCTTGAATTTCTCCTTGTGCAGCACGCCAAAGCGCTGCTCCTCATCAATAACCACCAGGCCAAGGTCCTTGAAACTCACATCACCCTGGAGCAGCCGGTGGGTGCCGATCACAATGTCCACCGCTCCGTTGGCCAGGTCGGTCACGGCCCGCCCCTGCTCCCGCCGGGTGCGGAACCGGGAAAGCAATTCCACCCGCACCGGGTAATCCGACATCCGCTCGGTAAACGTGTTGAAATGCTGCTGCGCCAGCACGGTGGTCGGCACCAGCACCGCCACCTGCCGGCCGTCCATCACGGCCTTAAACGCCGCCCGAATGGCCACCTCGGTTTTGCCAAAGCCCACGTCTCCGCAAATCAGGCGGTCCATGGGTTTCGGACGTTCCATGTCCCGCTTGGTTTGCTCAATGGCCTGGAATTGGTCGGGGGTTTCCTCGTAGATGAACGAGCCTTCGAACTCGCGCTGCCAGGGAGTATCAGCGCCAAAGGGGTGTCCCGCCTGGGAATCGCGGGCCGCCTGGATGGCCAGCAATTCGCCAGCCACGTCCCGCACCGCCCGTTCCGCTTGCGCTTTCGCTTTGGCCCAACGCGTTCCGCCCAGCGTGTTCAGGGGCGGGCGCGCCTTGCCCGTGCCTACATACTTGCCCACCAGGTGCGCCTCGGTCACGGGCACATAGAGCTTCGGCGCGGGTTGGGCCGGATCATGCGCCGCGTATTCGATGACCAGGCATTCCTGCCCCGCGGTGCCGGGCGGATGCGCCGAATCAGTCGGACGGGTCCCCGCGCCCATCGGCAGCACCTGCAGGCCGAGATAGCGGCCGATCCCGTGCTGCAAATGCACGACGTAATCGCCTTCTTCGAGCTCAGTGAAATCAATGTCCAGGGCGGAACGGGTGGCCTGCGCGTGAGCGGACTTGAGCCGGCGCGGCCTTTGCACCCGGTACCGGCCAAAGATTTCGGCATCGGTGATGACCGCCAACCGGACGGTCTCAAAAAGGAACCCGCGAGACAGAGCGCCGACGTGGAGCGTGGGGCGGAGGACCGGCTGCGCGCCGGGTTCGCCGGGTTCGCCGGGGTGCGCCAGGCCATATTCGGCCCATATTTCCGTAAACCGTTGCCGTTCGCCTTCGTTATTGCAGAAGACATGCACCGCGAGGTCCTGCCGGAGCCACCGATGCATCTGTTCGAAGAATTCGCGCCGCTGGACTTCGGCGACCTGGGGCTCGGGAGCGCGCTCCGGTAAGGGACGGAACGCGTCCATGCTTTGGATGGCAAACGCGGGCGGCGTCTCGGGCACGTTTGGGTCGTCTTCAGCCAGGTCGATCAACGACATGCCCCGCTGCATCGCGGCTGTTTCAAATTCGGCCCACGGAAAAAACAGCCGGTCGTTTTCCGCCACCTGGTGGGCGTATTCCAAGGCGCGTTCATCCAATCGGTCAGGCTCGCAACGGAGGATCAAGCTGCGGGGAGGCAGGAAGTCCAGGAGACTGGCAGGCTGGATCGGCGTCTGCGGGGGAGCGGCAAGGGACTGCTTCAGGAGGCCCAATTCGCCGGCGGGGGGCACGGTAATTTCGGTGATTTCCCCCCGGGACATTTGGGTATGAGGGTCAAATAGGCGCAGGGATTCGAGTTCGTCGCCGAAGAACTCCAGACGGACCGGCCATGGATTGGTGAGGGGGTAAAGGTCCAGGATACCGCCACGAAGAGAGATTTCGCCCTTTTGTGTAACCTGCGCCTCCGGTTCGTAGCCTTGGGCCTCGAGCCACTCAACGAGGTCCAGCGGATCAACGCGGTCGCCGCGCGCGAACCGGCGGGTGCGGTTGCGGATGGCGTCAGCAGGAAAAGTGCGCTGGAGCAGAGCGGTGACGTTGGTGATGACGACCGGAGCCGGGAGCGGGGTGGCACCCGGGGCGAGCGACTGCACATAGGCGCTCAAGGCGACCAGGGTTTCCAGGCGGTCACTGATGACGTCGGGATGGGGGAGCCGGTCATCCTGCGGGAGGATTTCCCAAGCGGGATAGAACAGGGGCGATCTGGCATCGCCGGCGGCGCGGCTCCAGGTGCCAAAATCCTGCAGGAAGAGTTCCTGAGTTTTGAGGGTATCGGTGACGATGACGATCGGCTGATGTGGAACAACACGCGCGAAGAGCGCCGCCAGGAATGGTTGGGCGGCGGCGGCGACGCCCGGAAAAGACAAAACGCTCCCCTGCTCCACCTGCCGGGCCAGGGACTGCACAGCGGGAGCCGCCAGGATACGGGCAAACCATTCGGTCCCCGTAGATTCTGTCAATGGGTGTGACAGAAGGTAAAACGTCGCAGGGGAAAGAGGAGCCGTCAAGGATGGCCGGGCAAGCCAGGGCCAAAACCGGAGTTGAGCCGTGCTGGGCCGGATCGGGTACCTTTCCGAACAGCCGGATCTGCCCGGGTGGATGAAACACCGCATAATCCAAGGGCTTCACTAAGGGCCATTCGGGTCTGACCTGAAAATAATTCGCAATGTTCCCGATGGGTCGATGGGGTGCTTATGTCAAATCCAGGCTTGACGAGTCAGCCAATTAGCTAAAAATGGCCGAAGCAGTTAACGCATCTCAAATCATGATAAAGTTGTATTCTTGGCAGCGCATTGCTTGTGGTGCGCTCCTTCTTCTGGCCAGCGCGAATGCCACTCAGGCGCAGGTTCCGCAACTGCTCAACTACCAGGGCCGCATCGCGGTCAATGGCACCAACTTCACCGGCACGGGCCAGTTTAAGTTTGTCCTTATAAGCGCCAACACCAATGCCGCGGTGCCCGCGACCGCCAGCGCCATTGTTTCTTATGGCTTCCTCATCAAAATCATTGTCAACCAGGGGGGCTCCGGTTACAGCACTCCGCCCGGAGTAACAATCAGCGATAGCTCTGGCTCCGGAGCGGCGGCTTACGCGCAAATTTCCGGTGGCGCGGTCACGAACATCGTCATCACCTCAGCTGGTTCCGGTTATTCGGCGTCGCCCACCGTCACTATTGCCGCCCCACCGCAGCAAAGCGTGACTACCACCTTCTGGAGCAACGATGGCTCCAGCAACGCCGGGGGCCAACCCAATACCAGTGTCCCCCTGCCCGTGACCAAAGGATTGTATTCCGTGCTGCTCGGAGACACTACGTTGTCCAACATGACCATGCTGCCCGCGACCATCTTCGCCAATTCCGACGTGCGGTTGCGCGTCTGGTTCAACGACGGGTTTACCGGCTTCCAATTATTGACGCCCGATCAAAGGTTGGCGGCAGTTGCTTATGCGGTCATTGCCGGCACCGTTCCGGATGGCAGCATTACTGCCACCAAAATCGCGCCGGGCGCCGTGGGAGAAACGCAATTGGCCCCCGGAGCAGGAGGAACCTTGGCACAAAAAATAAGCGGAGGCACAAATCTTCAAATGCTGGCGAACAACGCCTATTTGCTAACGAATGATTCTGCGGTCACCGCCCTCACTTTGCCAGTGAATCCGGTTATCGGTGATAAAGTCCGGTGTATCCCGGGGTTGTCGGTGAAGGTCAGTTCCACAGGAGGTGGTCGTCTTGATTTTTC
>JBBQYD010000431.1:0-5007 GCA_038209025.1 Verrucomicrobiota bacterium
CGGGTGAGGGGTCGGTTCTAGTCGGTCTGCGGACACCTGGTAACGGGTGTAACAGGGCCGAAGAGAGCGGTTGGATGGCGATGATAGTGATCAAAAGTGAGCGGGACCTGGAAGCGATGCGTCCAGCTTGCGTGGTGGCCCAGGCGGTTCTGTGCGACGTAGCCGGGTTCATGCAACCTGGCATGACCACCCAAGAGGTGGATGATTACGCCGCCAGCCGCATAAAGCATTACGGAGCCCGCAGCGCCTTTTTGGGATACCGGAGGTATCCAGCGCATATTTGCATATCGGTGAATGACCAGGTCGTTCATGGGATTGCCGGGCCCAGACAGGTACAGTTCGGCGACATTGTCAGCTTGGATGTGGGCGTGTCGCTTAATGGATTTATCGGTGACAATGCCTGCACGGTTGCGGTCGGCGGTTGTGGGGTGCTGGCGCAGAAGTTGATGGATGTGACGCAAAAGGCCCTACAACAAGGCATTGCACAGGCAGTGGCGGGAAATCGGGTGCATGACATTTCGCGCGCGGTTCAGAACCACGTGGAAAGCCACGGATTCAGCGTGGTGCGTGAGTTTGTGGGGCATGGTGTGGGGCGCACGATGCATGAAGAACCGCAGATACCCAATTTTGTGGAAGGGAAAACGTCGCCGCGTCTGAGGCCCGGAATGACGATTGCGATCGAGCCGATGGTGAATGCGGGTTTGCCTGGCGTGAAAATTTTGAATGATGGCTGGACAGTTGTGACGCAGGATGGTTCACTATCGGCCCATTTTGAGCATACCGTGTTGGTGACGGAGACTGAGCCGGAGATAATGACATGTCCGATCAGGGCGTCTTTACTGTCGAAGGCGTGATTTTGGAAGTGCTGCCGAACCGGACATGCCGGGTCGGGCTGGCAAACGGTCACAAGCTGCTGGCCTATGTGGCTGGCCGCGCCAAGTTTAAGAAGGATCTGCCCGGTCCAGGCGCGAAAGTGCGGGTTCGCTTGTCCCCGTGTGATTTGTCGCAGGGGCGGTTGATGATAGAATAAAAGAAATTTACTATGAAAGTTCGCGCATCAGTGAAAAAGCTTTGCGAAAATTGCAAGATCATTCGGCGCAAAGGCATTATCCGTGTTATTTGCACCAACGCCCGGCATAAGCAGCGGCAGGGTTAAATTGAATTAATAACTTATGGCTCGTATCATCGGAGTAGAAGTTCCGCCGAACAAGCGCATCGACATTGCGCTTCGCTACATTTACGGCATCGGCCCCACGAATGCGCTTGAGGTTTTAAGCGCAGCGAAAATTGATCCCAGCATCCGGGCAAAGGACCTGACGGAACAGCAGCTTTCGCAGATTGTGCATGCGATCCAGGATGGCAAATACGTCATTGAGGGCGACTTGCGCCGGGAAATAGGCATGAACCTCAAGCGATTACAGGGCGTAAAGTGCTACCGTGGGGTCCGCCATTTGCGCGGGCTGCCGGTGCGCGGACAGCGCACCCAAACCAACGCCCGCACACGCAAGGGCCCCCGCAAGACGGTCGGCGTGGTTCGCAACCCAACCGCGAAAACAGGTATTCACTAACTTTTTATGGCTGACGAAACGAAGAAGAAAACCGCTCCGAAAAAGGACGCGAAGCCGGAAGCTCCGGAAGGGGCCGAAAAGCCCGCCGCCAAGGCTGCCGGCGAAGCGCATCCGGCCAAAGCGTCCAAGAAGGCTGCCGGTGCGCCTGCCGAAGGTGCCCCAGTTGGGACGCCTGCCGGTGACGCGCCGAAGGCCGGAATTGACCCGGCCGCGCCTCCCGCCGTTAGCGCCCCGACCGCCGCTGAGTTGCTGGCGGACGAGATGGCTGGCAAGAAGATCGTAAAAGCCAAAGGCGCCAAGAACATTGCCTCCGGGATCGCGAATATCCTGGCGACCTTCAACAACACCCTCGTGAGCATCACCGACATGCAAGGGCATGTGATCGGTTGGTCCAGCGCTGGCCGCGTCGGTTTCAAGGGAAGCCGCAAGAGCACTGCGTATGCGGCGCAGCAGGTCGCTCAGGATGCGGCCCGGCAGGCCATGTCCCACGGCATGCGCGAGGTTGAGGTTCGGGTAAAAGGGCCCGGCTCCGGCCGTGAATCCGCCATCCGCGCCTTGCAGGCGATTGGGTTGGAGATAACAACAATTAAAGACACGACACCCGTTCCTCATAATGGCTGCCGCCCGCGCAAGAAGCGCCGCGTCTAATCTGGGAACCTAACAAATTTAGAAACAAAGTATGGCTCGTTATACTGGCCCCCGCGTTCGTATCAGCCGCCGATTCGGCATCCCGATTTTCGGCCCGTCCAAGTACTTGGAACGTCGAAACTACGGTCCCGGCGTTCATGGCCCCAAATCACGGCGCAAGCACACCGATTACGGCCTTGGCCTGATTGAAAAACAAAAGCTGCGCTACTATTACGGCTTGATGGAGAAGCAGTTTCGCGGCGTTTATGAGAAAGCCCGGCGCCGTCGCGGCGTCACGGGCGAGCACATGCTGCAGATCCTGGAGACGCGTCTCGACAACGTGTGCTATCAGCTCGGTTTTGCCAACACCCGGGCAGCCGCCCGGCAAATGGTTTCGCACGGGCATGTGAAGGTCAATGGCCGCAAGGTTGATGTGCCGTCCTTTGCGGTGAAGATCAATGATGTGATGGAGATTCGCAATTCCAACGCCTCCCGGCAGTTGGCCACCAAGAATCTGGAATCCTCAGGCAGCCGCGCGGTGCCCGATTGGTTGTCGATGAACAAGGAAGCGCTCAAAGGCGTGATGATGCGGGTCCCGACCCGCGATGAGATTCATCCCATTGCCAACGAGCAGACGATTGTCGAATTTTATTCCCGGTAACCAGTGAAACCCGAAGTCGCGGAGCAGGCCTGAGGCCGGCTGCGCGATTTCAAACAATTATACGGGCCTTTGACCGGGGGTGGGAATACCCGGCCGGGTCAGATTAAAATTGTTGAAAGGAAAGTTATGCCAGTAAGATTAGGACGTTTTGAAATGCCGAAGCGGTTGGTCAAAGAAGAAGGGACCGCCACTCCGACCTACGCGAAATTCATCGCGGAACCGTTTGAAACCGGGTATGGACACACGGTCGGCAACTCGCTGCGGCGGGTGCTGCTTTCTTCGCTCGAAGGGGCCGCCGTCACCTCGATCAAGGTGGACGGTGCGATGCACGAATTTGCCACCATCGAAGGGGTGGTGGAGGATGTCACCGATATCGTTTTAAACCTCAAGAAGGTTTTGTTCAAATCGCAAAACCGTGACGCGCAGATGCTCCTGTTGTCGGTCAACAAGGAAGGCGCTGTGACCGCCGGTGACATCCAGCTCAGCCAGAACACCGAAATTGTCAATCCCACGCAGCACATCTGCACGCTGGACAAGAAACGGAAGTTCGAAATGGAGTTGGAGATCAAAGTGGGCCGTGGGTTCCTGCCTGGCGACGAGAACAAGAAGCCCAACCAGCCGATTGGCGTGGTGGCTATTGATTCATTGTTTTCGCCAGTGACGCGAGTCCGCTACGCGGTTGAAGCCGCCCGTGTCGGCCAGCGGACCGACTATGACCGCCTGATCCTGGAAGTGTGGACCGATGGACGGATCACGCCGGATGACGCACTTACACAAGCCTCCGCCATCCTGCAGCATCATTTGGATGTATTTGTCGGCTACGACAAGAATGCGATTGAGTTTGAAGAAGTGGTGGACAAGCAGGACGAAGAGAAGACCAAGCTCAAGAAGTTGCTCAACATGAGCGTGAACGAAATTGAGCTGAGCGTTCGGGCGGCAAACTGCCTCAACAACGCGAACATTACCACCGTCGGTCAACTGGCCCTGAAGTCTGAGCAGGAGATGCTCAAGTACCGTAATTTCGGCAAGAAATCCCTCAACGAAATCAAAGACAAGCTGCAGGCGCTCGGGTTGACACTTGGAATGACTTTCGAGCCTGACCTGCTGGAGACACCCAAGGACGAGAACTCCACCTCGCCCATTCCGACGAGATAATTTTTATGCGACATCTTAAGCGTACTGCCAAGCTTGGCCGCACCGGCGAGCATCGTAATGCGATGCTGGCCAACTTGGTTTGCAGCCTGATCAAACACAAACGAGTAACCACGAGCCTGGCCAAGGCGAAGGCCGCCCGGTCCGTGGCTGAGAAAATGGTGACCCTCGGCAAGAGCGGCACCATCAGTGACCGCCGGTTGGCGGTGGCGCGGCTGCATCAGGAAGAAGCCGTTAAGATCCTGTTCAAGGAGATTGTACCCGCGCACAAATCGCGGCGCGGCGGCTACACCCGGATCGTGAGGCTCGGTTGCCAACAGGGTGATGCCAGCCAGCAGGCCATCCTGGAGTGGGTTGATATGCCGATTGCCAGCGAGGTCCCACAGCCGGCTGCGGCTCCTGAAAGCGAAGCCAAGAAACCGGAAGCCGCCGCTGCGACGAAGTAAGCGACCCCGGGAAACGTTTGAAAACCTGTCTCCTTTCGAGGAGGCAGGTTTTTTTGCTTCCTGGCTAGAAGAGACCGCGAAGCCAGAAGGTGAGGAACACCAGTGCCAGCACGAGGGCGACAATCCACCACACGGGCTTGATGCCTCGCGGAAGGCGTTCCGGCTTTGGGTGGAACTCTCGCTCCACAAAGTCATCGTAATCGAAATTCTCCTCCGGTAACCCGAGGGCGGCGGAGTAGGCATCCTGGGACCACCCGGTAAGCTCATCCGAGCCGCATTCGGGGCACGCGCGGGCGTTCCGGGGCACTTCGGCCCCGCAATTTGGACATGTCTCAGGCGGAGATTTCACCGGTTGCAACTAATCTGCCCGAGAAAGGAGAGGTGTGCAAGCGGGGGCGTCATTCCAGGGGGCGCGGGTTGGGGCGTAAGGCCGCCTGCCACCACTGAAGGTATTGCTGGTTGCCCCCCCTGTCGGCGGCACCGTGTCGGGCGCGGGTAGTTACGCCTTCGGCACCACGAACGTGCTGACCGCCAACGCCGGGTTCGGATATCG
>JBBQYD010000432.1:0-4993 GCA_038209025.1 Verrucomicrobiota bacterium
TTCCCAGGCCGTTGGCCTGGGCTGACGAGTGAAGGCACCTTTGGTGCGAACGCCATGATGCGAATGAAACCACGAGCGCCGAACCCTGAAGGGTGTATTGCTGCGGAGCGCAGCGGAGCCAGCAAAGACGCCCATAGTTGAACCAGCCCGGATCAGCCCGCGATGGAGAGTCGCGGGCTGTATGCCGCTTGGGTTTGAGCGGTGAGCTCTTTTTGAGGGAGGTTGGAACTCAATGGCGCCTGAGAACTGTGGACGCTCAGACGTTCCGCGGCCGGGAAGATGTTTTCGGAGGGGTTCATCAGCCAGCGATAGGCCCCGGGGCGGCACGTTCTGTGAGAAAGAGCGGCCCCTGGCTGGTGCTGAGTACCAGCGGGGCGCACACGTGATGTGGTTTTTTGTGGGCCCACGCGGTTCATGCTCCTACGGAGCTGGTCGTGGCGGGGCGAATCGTCCAACTCAGTGGAGCGGACGGCGAGTTCGTACCTTGACAGATGACCATCGAACAGGTTACTTAGTGCGTCAAGTTACATGAAAACTATTCTGCCTCTTTTACTCGCTTTGGCGCTGCCGGCCCCTACCGTCAGTGCCGTGCAATGGATCGGTCATCGCGGAGCTTCCTATGATGCCCCGGAAAACACGCTGTCGTCTTTCAAACTCTGTTTTGAGCAAAAAGCCGACGTCGCTGAATGCGACATTTACCTCACCAAAGACGGAAAAATCGTCATCATACATGATGGCGACACCCTCCGAACCACGGGTGTCTCGAACAAAGTGGCCAAGACCGACTCGAGCACTCTCCTTAAGCTGCCCGCCGGGAATTGGGGCAAATGGCAGGGCAAAGGTTTCGCGGATAAGATCCCGTCCCTGGAGGAAGCCCTGGGGATCATTCCGGAAGGCAAGAAGCTTATTATCGAGGTCAAATGCGGCCCTGAGATTGTGGATGAATTTGAGCGCGTGCTGAAGAAATCCGGCAAGAAACCCTCCCAAACGCCAGTCATCTCCTTCAACTATGAGGCGGCCAAGGCGGTAAAAGCCAGAATGCCCGAACTGGAGGTCAGTTTCCTGGCTGCGGCTGATTCCAAAACCAAGGTTTATCCGGCCATCGAAGGTTTGATAGCCCAAGCCAAAGCCGCCAACCTGGACGGGTTGGACCTGCAATACGGCTTCCCCATCGACAAGGCCTTCGTCAAGAAGGTCCATGACGCGGGACTAAAGCTCTACACGTGGACCGTGGATGATCCGGAGATCGCCCGCAAAGAGATGGAGGCAGGCGTGGATGGCATCACCACAAACCGCCCGGAATGGCTGCGCCAGCAGGTTTCCGCCCAGGTATCGCCTTGATTTGCAAGGGATCGGGCTGATACGTGCCCAAAAAAAGGGCCTGGAGAAACTCCAGGCCCTTGGTGAAAAAAGCTTAATAGCGGTCACGGCGTCCGCCGCCGCCACCACCACCGCCACTGTATCCACCGCCACCACCGCCGCTGCGGCGTCCGCCACCACCACCGCCGCCGCCGGGGCGTTCTTCGCGAGGCTTGGCGATGTTCACGGTCAATGCGCGACCGCCCACATCTTTCCCGTTCAACCCGTCAATGGCCTTCTGGGCCTCTTCGGGAGAACTCATCGTTACGAACCCAAAACCACGGGGACGACCCGTTGCACGGTCCATCATCAGGTTGGCCTCCACCACCGTGCCGTAAGCGGCAAAGGTGTCCTGAAGGTCGTTTTCGGTAATGCTGAAGGAAAGATTTCCCACAAACAATTTGGCACTCATCAATCTATCTTTTCTACTTTCGATTGGCTTGCGATTTCGCGAGGGCTGTTCCGGGGTTCGGGTTTCAAATCCTCATTGAATCACGTTCACCTGAAGACTTTCCATACCATGGAAATCACCAATCGTTTCTGATACAATCCATAGTTTGCGGCTTTCCCGGAAAAATGCAAGCTTTTCCGCAACTTTGCGATTTGAATGAGTTGGGCCAAACAGCTATAAAGGATCCATGTCTTTGCCTGAACTACTACGGGGCGGCGGCTTGATGATGTGGCTGATTCTGCTCAGCAGCGCGGTGGCGGTCGCGGTTTTCATCGAGCGATTCCTGCATTACCACCGGGCGCAGATCAACTCCACGGAGTTCCTCAATGGTGTGCGGACGGTCCTGAAGCGAAACAACGTGGTGGAAGCGCTTTCCATCTGCGACGCCACCCCTGGGCCGGTCGCCCGACTGGTGCAAACGGCCATCAAACATCGTGACCAGGGCCGGGAACGCGTGCGCGAAGCGCTGGAAGAGGCCGGGTTGGCGGAAGTGCCTCAGTTGGAGCATCGTCTCAACCTCCTGGCCACCATCGCGCAATTGGCTCCCCTGCTGGGGCTGCTCGGCACGGTGCTGGGTTTCATTCGCGTTTTCCTGGCCATGCAAAAGGAAGGACTCCACGCCCATTTCGGCCAACTCTCGGGGGGCATCTGGCAGGCACTGATCTGCACCGCCGCCGGCCTGGCCGTCGCCATCCCGGCCCATGCGGCCTACAATTACCTCGTCAGCCGGGTCAACTCCATCGTCCTCGACATGGAACGGGCCGCCACCGAGATTGTGAATATCGTCACCGAGACGGCCGAACGAAAGGACCCATGAAGTTCCCGCGCAACGCCCGAATATTTCGTGGCCAGTTGGATATGGCGCCCTATGCGGGGGTGTTTTTCCTGCTGCTCATTTTTCTGCTGCTCGGGTCGCTGGTCTATACCCCCGGCGTGCATATTGAGCTGCCCATCGCCGACGACTTGCCAGGCACTGATAAACCGACCATTGCGGTTGCCATGGACAGCGGCGGACGCCTTTACTTCCGCAATCAACTGGTGGACGAATCGCAGTTGGGCGAGCGTTTGCGCGAGGCGGCCCGCGAAGCCGGCGAGCCTTTGACCCTGGTCGTGCAGGCCGACAAAGGGGCGAGCTATGAACTGCTGATGCGGTTGACCCTCCTGGCGCGCCGCGAGGCCGGGATCACTCAAGCCTGGCTCGCCACGCTGCCCCGGGCCTTTGCCCTGCCCGCCTCTCCCCGCAAACCATGAGCGCCGCCGCCATGACCCCGCCCCGCTGGTCCGCCCGCCGCTGGCTCGGCATGATTCTCATGGTCTTTGCCCTCCAACTCGGCCTGGTTTTCTGGCTGAGCGACCGTGCGCCCGCCGTTCGACGCGTCCCCGCCCCCGGCCTGAGCTTCCGCCCCGCCCCCGCCAGTGAAGCTGAATTCATCGCCTTGCGGAACCCCACGCTGTTCGCCCTGCCACAACCCGAATCGTTCTCCGGGCTGGCCTGGCTGAAACGCCCCGCGCTCCCGGTGCGCTTCTTCGAATGGTCTGCTCCCCCGGCGTGGCTGCCGCTCACGGCCGCGCAACTGGACGCTGCGTTCGCCCGTTTGTTGCTCCAGCACCAGCCCGCCCCTCCCCCGGCGGCCACCCGAGTAGCCCCCGATTTGACTTTCCCGGTGGCCGACCCCATTCCGCCCGGACCGGTAACTTCACAATTCCGACTCTCAGGCGACTTGAGCCATCGGCCTTTGCTGACGAAGCCCTCGCTCCAGGCATTCCCGCATACGGATTTGCTTTCCAACAGCGTCGTCCGCATGGCGCTGGGGGCGGACGGACGGCCAGTATCTCTGGCGGTGATTGCGAAAAGCGGTTCGGCTGACGCCGACCAGCAAGCCATGCAGCAGTCCCGCGCCCTGCGCTTTGCCCCCCGGGAACCACACCCGGGCAGTCCGGCGCCCAACCCGTTATCGAGTCTTGATTGGGGCGAGATTACCTTTGAATGGGCCACGTTGCCGATGAACCCCACCAACCTTCCAACCGCCACCGCCCTGCCTTGATATGTCGGTCCCCGCGCTCATCTTTACGTACGTAACGGTGCTCCTCGCCGCGCTCGGCGGGTTGGGCATTTATACCGAACTTCGCCGGCGCCGGTTCGAATCACAAGCCAGCCCGGACAGCATTTTTCGCTGCCGCAAATGCGCATACGTTTACACCGATGATGCGGACGTGGACCGCTCGCGCTGCTCGCAGTGCGGGCAGATGAATGACGCCATAAAGTTTTAGCGGCGCCTCAGTCCTGCTCCAGGCGCGGCACGGTTCCAGAGGTGGTGGGAAAGGGTCTGGCGCCCATTTCCCGCGCCGTTTTACCCACCAGGGCGGGCCGCTCGTCAAAACGGTAAGCGCCGCATACGGTGCAGGTCTGGGCCCGCTTGTAGGATATGGACCGGCACTGCTCGCACACCTTGAATTGTTCCACGGATGCGAGAATTTCCGCCGCGCGTTTTTTACGCAATGCGCGGTGCCGTTTCAGTTCTTGTTCGGTCACGCGGTTTGTTCTGATTCTTTATGTCCTGATTTTTCCCCCGGCGCAAGCGGCTTTGTTGCCGGTCCAGTCTGCCGATGCTTCAGCCCACCTGGGGCCAGGGCCGGGCGGCTGGGCCGGCCACAAACTTTTCACCCAAACTTTTCATTGGGTTTTCCCGCAAACCAAGGCATCCTAAGCGCGCTGAATTGAAAATTCTCGTCGCTATCACGGGAGCGAGCGGCTCTCTTTACGCCCAGCGGCTGCTGGACAACCTGGACCCTGCGCAACATGAAATCCATGTCGTGCTGAGCGCTTATGCCCAGGCCGTCATCCAGGAAGAACTGCCGGGCGGACTGCGGCTGCCCAAAGGTGCGGAATCGCACAGCCTCCGCAGCATGAACGCCCCCTTCGCCAGCGGTTCAAGCGCCCCCGATGCGATGGTGGTGATTCCTTGCAGCATGGGCACTCTTGGCCGGATCGCTCACGGCCTCAGCGCGGATGTGCTCCTGCGCGCCGCGGACGTGGTGCTCAAGGAGAAGCGCAAGCTCATCCTGGTTCCGCGCGAGACTCCGCTGAATCTTGTCCATGTGAAAAACCTGGAACTCCTGATGCTGGCCGGAGCCACCATCCTGCCGGCCAACCCCTCGTTTTACACCCGCCCGCAAACCATT
>JBBQYD010000433.1:0-4978 GCA_038209025.1 Verrucomicrobiota bacterium
CTTGAACATAGGCTCCGGCCTGGTGCTGGTCGCCCGGCAAACGAATGACATCGCCTCCATCACCAACATCCTGGGCTACGCGCCGCCTAATTTTACGGCGGTTTACCGGTTCAACCCAGCCGCCGGGAGCGACCCGAATTCTCTGGCGGCGCCGAACTACACCATCCATGCGCTCAAAGGCGGAGCATGGAATACTCCTCCGGGACCTCCTTCAAGCATCCGGGTTGGCGAGTCTGTTTGGGTGACGACCAATGGTTCATTGCCGAGCATCACGTTTCAGCCCACCAACCAAACCGTGTGCCCAGGGGGCCTGGTGGTCTTTTCCGCCAGCGCGACCGGCACGCCGCCACTCAGCTATCAATGGCTCCTTAACGGTACGAATCTCCCCGGGGGAACAGCCCAGACTTTTATCATCCAGGCTGCCGGTCCAGCCAATCAAGGCCCCTATAAATTGGTCGTGTCAAACCCGTTTGGGTCCGTGACCAACGGTTTTACTCTGACAGTTGGTGATTCCCTGCCGCCATTTCTAACGTGCCCAACCCAGATCGTGACCAGTTGCCGCGGGCCGGACGGCATCAAGGTAAGTTATATTGTTGGAATCCAGGACAATTGTGATCCCTCTCCGGTCCTGATACTTGACCCGCCCTCGGGATCGGTGTTTCCCACTGGGACCAACACGGTGGTGGCAACCGGCAAAGATGCCAGCGGCAACACCTCCGTCTGCACTTTCACGGTGGTGGTGCTGGACAATAATCCTCCCGTGATCACGTGCCCTCCGGATCGCACGGTGGCGGCGGTTTCCTCCGCCGGCACCCGGGTGTTTTACGCTGCCACAGCCAAAGACGACTGTGATGATTTACCGCAGGTGACTTGCATCCCGCCTTCCGGTTCCCTATTCCCGGTTGGAGTAACCCCGGTGACCTGCATAGCCAAAGATGCAAGCGGGAATGCCGCGACCTGCGTCTTCCTGGTAACCGTGGTGCCTCCCGCTTGTTGCTTCAGCAAGTCCTGGGTATCTCATGATATTGCGAGTCCCGGAGGCCGCGCCGCTCACGCCATGGCATACGATCCGAATCGGGGCAGGGTGGTTATGTTTGGTGGTGAAAGTTCTACGGGTGTCCGGGGTGATACCTGGGAGTTTGACGGCACCAGTTGGACTTTGATGAGCACCGGCGGCCCGAGCCCCCGCTCCTTTGCCAGCATGGCCTATCTTCAGAAGCTCGGCGGGATCGTCCTCTTCGGAGGGCGTGCGCCAGTCGGCGCGGCAGGCGGCGGGGCGCAGGGCGACACGTGGCTGTGGGATGGAACGAACTGGCGTCTGATTCCGGCAAATGGCCCGCCGCCGCGTGATTCTCACGCGATGGCCTCAGTACTGAACCGTGACCGGTTGGTGCTCTTTGGTGGTGTGTCCGCCTCCGGTGGTGAGTTGGGAGACACCTGGGAATTCGACGGTGTGGGATGGGCACAAAAAGGCGGCGCTTCCACTGGTCCAGGCCCTCGTCAGGGCCATGTCATGGCTTATGGGGCGGGATCAGAGCAAGTGCTCCTTTTTGGAGGAAGCAAGGCGGGGACCATGTTGGGGGATACCTGGAACTGGAATGGCGCAACCTGGAGCCAGTTGGCGAATGCCGGACCTTCGGCGCGTGCCTTTGCATCCATGGCTTACAACGAGAACTGCAACAGCATGATCCTCTTTGGCGGTGGCGCAAGCCCGGCGGCTCCGCTGGGTGACACTTGGGAATGGAATGGAGAAGCGTGGGGGCTGATGGCAACCACCGGGCCGGGCCAGAGATACCAGCAGGCGATGGCTCACCATGCGGCGCTGGGGCGAACGGTGCTCTTTGGTGGAACCCGCAGTACGCAAGGATGGCTGGCCGATACCTGGTCTTACGGGGCGGACGGCACACCGCCGACGGTGGCTTCGATTGACGCCGCATGCGGCGATCAGGTTATAACGGTGGCATTTAGTGTGCCTGTCTCTCGGGAAACCGCTGAAAGAATTGAGAATTACGCCCTCTCGTGCGGAGCCAACACCATTGTCCAGGCGGTGTTGAGTGACGACGCTCGCATCGTCTGGCTTTACCTCGCCCAGCCAATCAGCGGCGGATGCACCCTCTTTATCAACGGTGTGCAAGACCTCTGCGGCCGGCGCATTCGCCTCACTCAGACCGGGTTCGAGTGTCGTCCGGAGCCATGCGCGCGCGGCAGTTCAGGCACTGAGTTCTGGCTGACATTCCCCGGCAATTACGCGCCCGATGCGACCAATCCACCCGCCCCCCAACTTTACATCGCTGGAAATGCCGGGGTGATGGGCATCGTAGTCATCCCGGGCATCTCCCCAGCGTTCGCCTCTCCGTTTATCATTCCGGCGGGAGGCGTGGCCACGGTGATCCTGCCGAAGGAGTCCGACCTTGCCAACGCCAGCGACATCGTGCAGACCAATGCGATTCACGTGGTTGCCTCCAAACCGGTGGCGGTCTTTGGGATGAACCACATTCGCTACACAACCGATGCTTACCTGGGGCTTTCCACCCGCGCGCTGGGCCAGGCCTATATTGTAATGGGCTACGGCAACGAGTTTGAGGCGGTTCCGGAACTCAATGGTTCGCAGTTCGCCATTGCCGCAGCCAAGGATGCCACCACCGTGATTATTATTCCCTCCTCTACTGTCGGCACCCGCGCCGTGGGGGTGCCTTACGCCATCAACATGATGCGCGGGCAGACCTATCAACTTCGCAATACCAATGATGCCCCGGCCGATTTGAGCGGGACCATCATCGTCGCCAACCAACCGATTGCTGTATTCGGCAGCCATCAATGCGCCAGCATTCCCAGTTCTAACGCGTTCTTCTGCGATTACCTGGTTGAGCAACTGCCGCCCGCGGACTTGTGGGGGCGGGGGTTCCTCACCGTGCCGCTGGCCACCCGATTAAACGGCGACACCTTCCGGGTGATGGCCCTGTTTAACGGCACCACGGTGCGGACGAACGGGGTCGCGATTCCTGGTCCGCTGAACCAGGGTACGTTTGTTGAGTTCCGCCTCGCTGTGGCTGCCCAGGTCACGGCGGACAAACCCATCCTTGTCAGCCAGTACGCCAATAGCTCTGACTTCGACTTTATCGCGAATTCGGACCCGTTCATGGTTACTATCCAGCCTACCAACTTCTATTCGGCCTTCTACACTGTTCAGGTGCCGACCAATGACTTCGGCGCCAATTACCTCAACCTGACCGTTCCGAATGGTTCAACCGGACAGGTCCAATTGGACGGTGTGTTATTGGCTGCTGGAGTCTTCACCGCCATCCCCGGCACCAGTTATTCGTCCGCGCGAGTGCCTGTGACCACCGGTCCGCATCGTCTCATTACGCTCACCGGCCAAGCCTTTGGCGTGGTGGTTTATGGTTGGTCACTGTATGACTCTTACGGTTACCCGGCGGGAACTTGCGGCGCTCCACAAGGGCAGCCCGGTCGTTTTGTTTGCCCGCCAAAGACATTCCAGATTCAAGCCGCCGCTGGATGCGAAGCGCCGGTGCCAGACTTTACAGCCATGGTTGGCAACGCCGGGGATGCCTTGTTTATCAGCCAGACCCCCTCAGCCGGCACTCTCGTGGGGCTTGGTTCTCATGAGGTGCTGGTTATGATAGTCGATCAGTTCGGCAACCGTGACTTCTGCAGCACGACCCTGCTGGTCAGCCCCGGTGAAGGTTCCGGGTTGCGTTGCCCGCAGAACATCGTGACCAATTGCGCTTCGGCAAAAGGCCGCGAAGTCTTTTATGCGGTCAGTATTTGCAACAGCAATTATACGCTCAAATGCAGCCCGCCGCCCGGCTTCCTCTTCCCGCCTGGCCAGACGGTGGTGACCTGTGAAGCCGCAACCGCGACCGGTCAGACGGATCGTTGCTCGTTTACCGTCACGGTGAACTGCACCACCTTGAGCACTTCCTTCAGCGCGGGAACCGTCAGCATCGGATGGGACGGCAATGGCGTGCTGCAGCGAGCCGAAACGCTGGCGGGTCCGTGGATCACGATTTCGAACGCGCCAAATCCCTTCCGGACTTCGGCTTCCGGAAAGGAAGGATACTTCCGGGTGATGGATTGACCTGCCGGTGGGAAGTAGTGGCCGTTATAGAGAAAAGTAGTAGAAGCCACTGGACAAGCCAGACTTTCGTATTAAGCTCATCGGGAACAACCCGGTGAACAAACAACTATTTGGCTTGGTTCTGGTTGCCGCGCTTCTTTTGACTGAGAAAGCGCTCTTCGGCCAGTCTTTATACCAACCGCGATCGTCCACCAATCCGATGCCTGGAAGCCTGCCTGCTCCGGCCAGCCAGGCGATTTCGCTGGCTGAGCTTCGCCGGAAGGTCGTGCAGCGCAATGAAAGCATCCAGGCCAGGGTGCTTGATTACGAGGCCCAACGGCGCAGGCACGCGGCTGAATACGGAGTGTTCGAGCCGGAACTGACCGGCTCCGCTGGACGCGAGGTGAACAACCGCAAGAATACCGCCGAGCAGCAGATTTCCCTGCTAACACCCTCCTTTCATGAGACCAACAACGTGTATAGCGGCGGATTGGAAAGCCTGGTTCCAAGCGGCGCGCGGTTTCGCCTGGGGTACAACCTTCGTGATCTGGACAACAATCTCCAACCTCTGCGCAGCGCCACCAACGGCGAATACCAAAGTTTTTTCGGCCTCTCCGCAGCGCAGCCGTTGCTGAAGAATTTTGGCACGGCCGCCACGCTGGCGGGTATCCGGTTGGCGGCGGTCTCGAACAAGATGGTTTTTCAGGAGTACCGCCGGGGGATGATGAGTGTGGTTTCCGCCGCAGAAGCCAGCTACTGGAACCTCTACCTGGCCCAGGAACAGCTCCGGTTTTTCCAGGAGTCCGTCAAAACTGCGGGAGCCATTCTCAAGGACAATCGCACCCGTTTTGAGGCGGGCAAAGGAGCGGAATTGGAGATTCTTGAGGCGGAAGCCGGGCT
>JBBQYD010000434.1:0-4968 GCA_038209025.1 Verrucomicrobiota bacterium
GGTTCGGACGCCCGTGCCCCCGGTGCGGTCATCGGCCGGTTTCCAGTGGTAAAATCCTGGTTATTAATGTCATGGGTCTTTCAGGCCCGTCCCGAGGGGACAAAGTCTGTCAGACCCTGCTTCGTATGACCGCGAGATGTGACCGCAAGACGGCTCACTGGAGTTGTCTTGGGGGCACTCTGTCGGCCCTGCTTTTGCTTTCACCTGACCGCAACGGCGGGCGGGCAGGGCAAAAACGAGCTGGATGGGAGCGGGTGGGACGCCCTTCTAATTAAGATTAGTTCGCCTCCTTCTGCTGGCAAAGCAAAAAATGCGAAACAATAAGCAAGGGATGAAGAGCCATGTGGGCCTAAACCCGGAATCCTCAAAGCGCCTATGTTGCTGATCATAAGCCCACTTTCCCGGAACGCCCTTGCGTTGCTCATCCTCGCATTGACCTCCGGGGTCCTTGCCGCCGCGCCGGTCATTAAGGACAGCGCGTGCCTGGACTGCCATTCCGACAAAGACCTTTACAAGACCAACACGGCTGGAAAGGCCGTTGCGCTCTTTGTTGATGAGGCCAAACTGCGCGGCTCCATCCACAAGACCAACCTGTGTGTCAGTTGCCATACCGACCTCACCGCCGATCACCCGGATGACGGGGTTGCGGTCAAGCCGGTTAACTGTGGGGCTTGCCATGAGCGCCATTCCGAAAGCTACGGGACCAGTGTGCATGGCATCGGGCACAGCCAAGGCAAGGCAGACGCGCCAGTGTGCAGTGATTGCCATGGCAGTCACAACGTGGTGCCGCCCGCGTCGCCTGAATCCGCGCTGCATTATTCCCGGTTGGCGGAAACGTGTGGGCATTGCCACGCACAGGCGGCCAGGGATGTCCATGATAGTGTCCACGGAAAGGCTTTGGCCGCCGGATATCGCGAGGCGCCCACTTGCACGGATTGCCACTATGAGCACAAGATCGCGGGCTTGCGCGGAAATACCCCTTTGAAAATCTCGGCTGACGTTTGCAGCAACTGCCACGCCTCCGAGCGCATCAATACGAAGTTCAACCTGCCAAACGACCGGGTGAAAAGCTTCTTTAACAGCTACCATGGCCTGGCGGCCCAGTATGGCTCCACCACGGCGGCAAACTGTGGCAGTTGCCACGGTTGGCATAAGGTTTTGCCTTCGTCCGATCCGGCCTCGACCATTCATTCTTCCAACCTGGTACAAACGTGCGGCACCTGTCACCCAGGGGCCACCGAAAACTTCGTCCACAGCAAAATCCACATCGATGCCGACGGGGAAGCGCAAGCGTTGGACATTGGTGGCCAGATCAACTGGTGGGTTCGCCGGGTGTATTTCGTGCTGATATTTGGAACGATAGGTTTCATGCTCGTCCACAATCTGTTGCTGTTCATTAAGAAGGTGCGCGCGCGTCACCGCCTCAAAGACGCTGTGCTGGTCCGCATGGATGTCTCCCAACGGTTCCAGCACGCGGTGCTCGCGATCAGTTTTATAGTGCTCGCCATCAGCGGTTTCGCGTTGAAATTTCCAGAGTCATGGATCGGGAAGATGATGGGCTCCAACGAAATCGTCAGGAGTTGGACGCACCGGGTGGCTGGGGTCATCATGCTGGTGGCTGGCCTGTACCATTTGTATTACGTCGTGCGGCACAAGGCCGGACGCCAACTGGTCAAAGACTTGTTTCCGGTGCCGAAAGACGCCGCCGACCTGGCGCAGAATGCCCGTTACCTTGCTGGGTTAAGTGAGCAGAAAGCGCTGGTCGGTCGCTTTGGCTACGCGGAAAAGATGGAATACTGGGCCGTGGTGTGGGGCACCATGCTCATGGGGCTGACCGGTTTGATGATTTGGTTCAAAATCGAGGTTACCCAGTTCCTCCCGCGCTGGGCCCTGGAGGTGGCCACAGCCGTTCACTTTTATGAAGCCGTGCTTGCCTGTCTGGCCATTGTCGTATGGCACTTTTATCATGTCATGTTTGACCCGGATGTGTACCCCATCAATCTGGCTGCGTGGCATGGACGCGTGACCCGTCACTGGCAGGAAGACGAGCACCCCTTGGATCACTCCGGAACCGGCCCCGGGACCAGCGAAAAGAATCAGCCCGGCTCAGGCGGCCCACAAAAACCCTGAAGAGCCCCGGACGGCTCCAGCCGATTTACCAGGTTCGATTGGGCAAGACAACCTTGCCTCTTCGGACCCAAGGTGGGAAACCCGGTCCGAGCATCGCCGCTTGAAGCCCTGGAGGGAATCCGGTGACGCGTCCGGTGGTTGAATCGGCAGGGTGCGAAGGGTCCTTGCAGGGCTGGGAGCCAAGAATTGTCTTGGGACACACAATATCCAAGGAGTCAAGCGGTTCATTGAAGCGGACCGCACGGCGTTCGGGAATCCCCAGCCAACCGCGCGGGCAGTTCCCTTGAAATCGGGCGTCGGTTGCCCTAAAACTTGCACCCCGAATAACAAAGGATGCTAATGCACAGGTGCATTTTCGAAAAAAAGGCCGCAATAAGGCCAAAAGCCGCAGTTTTGGGAGTTGATAGCTGCTCATTAAGTTGACATTCCTTGCTGTGACAAAGCAAAAAATGCAAAGGAAATGACAATTCTGGAATAGCGGTTATCAAGCATACCGCTACCCTAGGGGTGTGACTTCAGGACAGCAACTTGAATTAGCTCAGCGTGTCGCAAAATATGGGCAGCGAGGCGTTGTGACTTTCCACCTAACCAATCCTGTCGGGAGTAGTTGCGCATGAACCTTTTTGTTGTTGGTTTGAGCTACAAAACCGCGCCGGTTGAGGTTCGCGAGAAACTGGCAGTGATGCCGGCTCGCCTCCGTTGCCTGGGCTGCCGCCTCAAGCTGGCCGGAGAATTGAGTGAAGTGGTTTTGGTTTCCACCTGCAACCGGGTTGAGGTGTATGGGGTTACGAGCCGTGGCAGCCTGGGTCTGGAGCGGCTTTTCCAGGAGTTGGCTGAGGGGCAATTCGATTTTTCTCCCTACCTTTACACCCGGCGCGGACAGGAGGCCATCGAGCATCTTTTCAGTGTGGCGAGCGGGTTGGATTCCATGGTGATCGGGGAAACTGAAATAACCGGGCAGGTAAAACAATCCTACATGGCGGCGCAGGCTGCCGGCTTGACCGGCCGAATCACCAATCGGCTCTTTCAATGCGCGCTGCAAACCGCCAAAGAAGTTCGGACGGAGACAGCCATTGGCCGGGGCGCTACGTCTGTGGGCAGTGTGGCGGTGGAATTGGCGGAGCGGATTTTCGACCAGGACCTCTCGCGTAAGACGGTCATGATCATCGGTGCGGGTAAAATGGGTGAGGCTTGCGTCCGGCATTTGTCCAAGAAAGGCGCGCGCGCGGTGCTGGTAAGCAACCGTTCGTATGATCGCGCCCAGGCGCTGGCCCAGGAATTCGGTGGCGAGGCGGTTCCGTTTGAACAGGTTTTGGAGGGCATTGCGCGGGCTGACATTGTGGTCAGTTCAACCGGGTGCCCGCAGACAATCCTGGCCCGTGCCGATATCGCCAGCGTCATGCCTGCCCGGCGGAACCAGCCTCTGTTTCTCATCGACATCGCCGTTCCGCGGGACATTGCGTCCGAGGTGCAAACCGTGCCCAATGTGTATTTGTATAACGTGGACCACCTGGAGCGCATGGTGCAAGAGAACATGAAGCTCCGGGAGCAGGAACTCGTGCGTTGTCATGAGATTATCAGCGAACATGCCGCGGCGTTGCTGGCTCGCTTCGCGCCGCGTGCCGTCCGGCCCTCCCCTGTGGCTCCCTCGCCCGCCTGGCAGTTTGCCGGGGCCTCATCCTGACATGATGATCGAAGGGACAATCAATTTCAGTCTGGAAACCGGTAGTGAGCGCGCTCCCGGAGATTTCCTGGTTGGAAGCGCGCCATCCAGTCGGTGGCGTGAATCTCGCGGCCTTTTATGCCGCGTCATCGGAAACAAAAAAAGCACGTGCTAAAAGAAGTATGAAAAAACACAACCTACTGTTAATCGGAATGGTTGCTGCCCTGCCAGTCGTTGCCAACGCGGGTATCGTGGGATCTCCCCACGATTTCTCGCAGCAAACCTGGAACACCCGGAAAGGCGTTTGCACGCCTTGCCATCAGGCGCACAATACCGATCCCGACCAATTGGCTCCGCTGTGGGCTCACGCCACTTCGCAGGCCACGTTCACCATGTACAACGCCGGCACCCCCAAGAGCACTACCTTGGACGCCACCATGGGCACCCGGCCTGACGGCGCCTCGCTGGCTTGCTTGAGCTGCCATGACGGCACCGTTGCTGTCAACCAGGGCATCGCCGGTCAGATTGGCGCGACCTCCCAGTACATTGAATCCGGCGGCCAGATCGGTCCGGACCTGCATACCACCCACCCCATTTCCTTTGTCTATGACAAAGCACTGGCGGATAAGGATGGTTTCCTGCTCGATCCGACCCCGGTGACTGGCTACAAAATCGGCGACACCATTCCGCAACTGCCTGGTGTGGTCGCTCCGGTGCCCACCTCCTGGTCAGGCTCCTCGATGACTGGAAGAACCATCGGCGAAGCCCTGCTGATCAACCAAAAGATGCAATGCTCCTCCTGCCATGACGTTCACAAGCAGGAAGGCAGCTCGGCTACCAGCGGCATCATGGCGAAGATCAGCGGCAGCGACTCCTCCGGCCGTGGCAGCTTGCTTTGCCGTAACTGCCATATCAAGTAAGCTGCGCGTCGGTTTTCAAGAAACCACGGATGAGAAATCATTTCCCGGCAGCGGGTTCACCACCATGAGCCGCTGCCGGGAAAAATCATTTAGTAGGTCGCCTGCGCTTGGCTACACACTGGAAGTCAGGTATAGATAGAAGTATGCGTTACGCGAATTTTGATTTCAGGCAACCAAGAATCGCCCATTTTGGCGCCTTCACCCTGATGGCTGTTGCGGCGATCCTGCTCGCCGGCTGCCAGACTCCCAAAAAGC
>JBBQYD010000435.1:0-4945 GCA_038209025.1 Verrucomicrobiota bacterium
GGAAACGTTCTGGCGGAACGAACGTTGGGAGATGCTTTTCCCCCATGCCAAGCTTACCGCCGTAGCCAACAATTAACCGTCCCGTTAACTCCGCCGCATTGGTTATTACTACCCACCCACGGAAACCGTGAGTTGCGCCCAATGCCGCAATAAGATGAAATAAATTGTTGCAACCCAATTTTGGTTTGCTATATTGCGCGCTCCGTTTGTCTGAAGAGGCAATTACGGGCACTGAAATTTTTACGCGAAATGCCGACGATTAATCAATTGGTTCGCAAAGGCCGCAGCAAGCTGAAGCACAAGTCCAAGTCTCCCGCTTTGGAGAATTCGCCCTTTCGCCGGGGCGTCTGCATCCAGGTGATGACCCGCACCCCCAAGAAACCCAATTCCGCGATGCGGAAGGTGGCGAAGGTACGCCTGACCAACGGGTATGAGATTATCGCCTACATACCGGACGAAGGGCACAACCTGCAGGAGCATTCGATTGTGCTGGTGCGCGGTGGGAGGGTGAAGGATCTGCCGGGTGTGCGCTACCATATTGTGCGCGGCACGTTGGACGCCGCCGGTGTGGAAAAGCGACGGGTAAGCCGTTCCAAATACGGCGTGAAACGTCCCAAGGCCGCCGCGAAGCCCGCGGCTTAAGGTCATCTGATTTTTTAGTTCTCAACTTAAACTGTAGGAAACAATGTCTCGACGTCGTCAAGCCGTTAAAAGGCCAGTAACCAAAGACGCGAAATTCAACAGCACGTTGGTTTCGCGATTGGTGAACACGGTCATGGAATCCGGAAAGAAAACCGTGGCGCAGAGGATCGTTTATGGCGCCTTCGACCAGATTGCGGAGAAGAATCCGGCCGCCAACCCCTTGGACGTGCTCCAGCGGGCGGTGGATAACGCAAAGCCGCGATTGGAAGTGAAAGCCCGCCGGGTGGGCGGCGCCACCTACCAGGTGCCCCTGGAGGTTCCAACCGACCGCCAGTTCGCCCTGGCCTTGCGCTGGCTCGTGGATTTCGCCGACGCCCGCAAAGGCGTTCCCATGAAGGAAGCGCTGGCGACGGAGATCATGGATGCCTACCAGGGACAAGGCAACGCCATTCGGAAACGCGACGAAGTGCATAAGATGGCCCAGGCCAATAAGGCATTCGCACATTTCCGCTGGTAGGAATTCCCCCCATAATTGGCCCCGAAATTTTGAGTTCGGGGCTTTTTTATTCCCGGTTTCGATTATTAATTTTCAAATGGAAGCAGTAGCAGATAAAAACAAGCCGGCCGCAGGCAATCCGAATTCGCCTGATCGCGCCTATACGCTGGAGCGGACCCGCAACATTGGCATCGCCGCACACATTGATGCCGGTAAAACCACCACTACAGAGCGCATCCTCTTTTACACGGGGCTCATCCACAAGATGGGCGACGTGGATGACGGCAATACGGTGACCGATTGGATGGAGCAGGAGCGGGAGCGGGGAATCACCATCACGTCCGCCGCCACGACCTGCTATTGGACCCAAAAGGAGGACGGCACCTACAAGGCTTTCAACACCATTCCGCACCGCGTCAACATCATCGACACCCCCGGGCACGTGGACTTCACGGCCGAGGTGGAGCGTTCCATGCGCGTGCTGGACGGCGCCGTGGCGGTGTTCTGCGGCGTGGCGGGCGTGCAACCGCAGTCCGAAACCGTCTGGCGCCAGGCCACCAAATACCGCGTGCCCCGCATCGCGTTCGTCAACAAGATGGACCGGACCGGCGCAAATTTTGAGAACGCACTGAATGACATGCGCAAGAAGCTCGGCGCCTACGCTTATCCAGTGTTTCTGCCCATTGGCAAAGAAGACTACCTTCGCGGGGTCATCGATATCGTAAACCAAAAGGCCATCATCTATGACGAAAACGACGACGCGGGCCTTAAGTACGAGGTCGCCGAAATCCCTGATGACCTGAAGGATTACGCCCAGTCCGCCCTCGCGGAATTGATCGATGCAGTCTCCAACAAGGACGACACCATTGCGGAAATGGTCATCGAGAACCAGCCCATCACTCCCCCGGTGCTCAAAGCCGCCATTCGCCGCTTGACCTGCAAGATCGAAATGGTTCCGGTGCTTTGCGGTTCCGCGTTCAAGAAGCGCGGCGTGCAACCGCTGGTGGACGCCGTGATAGATTACCTGCCCTCACCCCTGGACGTCCCGCAGGCCAAAGGCCTCATTCCCGGGTCCGATGTGGAAATTGAGGTGCCTTCGGATGACAATAAGAAGTTCTGTTCGCTGGCCTTCAAACTGTGGACCGACCCCTACGTGGGCAAGCTGGTGTTTTTCCGGGTGTACAGCGGCATGCTGAGGAAGGGCGATACGATTTACAATCCACGCACGCGCAAGCGCGAACGCGTCAGCCGGGTGTTGATGATCCAGGCGGATAAGCGCATCGACGTGGACACCACCTACGCGGGGGACATTGCCGCGCTGGTGGGGTTGCGGAACATCACCACCGGCGACACGCTGTGTGATGAGGATTTCGATGTCATGCTGGAGCCGCCCACGTTCCCGGAGCCGGTCATTTCCATGGCGGTGGAGCCCAAGACGAAGGCGGATCGCGAGAAAATGAGCGAGGGCCTGCAACGCCTGGCGGAGGAAGACCCGACCTTCCGCTGCTTTACCAACGAGGAAACCGGCCAGCTCATCATTGCGGGCATGGGTGAATTGCACCTGGACATTATTCGCGACCGGTTGTTCCGCGAATTCAAGGTGACTGCCAATGCCGGCGCCCCGCAGATTGCCTACCGTGAGACGTTCACCAAGGCGGCGGAAGGTGTCGGCAAGTTCATCCGGCAGTCGGGTGGGCGCGGGCAATACGGCCATGCTGTGGTGACGGTGGAACCTAACGAACGCGGCAAAGGCGTGGAGATCGAGAATAAAATTGTCGGTGGCGCGATTCCCAGGGAATACATCCCGGCGGTCATCGATGGGATCAACGAAGCGGTCAAAGGCGGCGTCATGGCCGGTTTCCCGGTCGTTGACATCAAAGTCCACATCGTGGACGGCACGTTTCACGAAGTCGATTCGAGCGAATTGGCCTTCAAGATGGCGGGCATTTTTGCTTTGAAAGAAGCCGCCAAACTGGCGCACCCAATCCTGCTCGAGCCCATCATGAAGGTGGAGGTCACCACGCCCGATGAGTATCAGGGCGATCTGCTGGGTGATTTGAATCGCCGCCGGGGCAGAATTGCCAGCATCGAAGCCAAGGATACGCACACGGCCTTGCGCGCGGAGGTGCCGCTCTCCGAAATGTTCGGCTACGCCACCGCCATTCGCTCTTTGTCCAAAGGCCGGGCCAGCTACTCCATGGAACCGTTCCGGTTTGACCCGGTGCCCAACAGCATCGCGCTCACCATCATGGACTCAGCCAAGGGCAAGCCGGCCGCGCGCTCATAGCGCGTCGTTCCGCCAAAGCAGTAATCTCAAGCCCGCGGTTCGCCGCGGGCTTTTTTTCGCCCCGCACTGCTGGGGATGGCCGCCGAGCGGCCGGGCCAGGGCGGCACCCACATTTACGGAGCGAGTTCGATCGCGCACGCTTCCAGTTGTTTTGCGCAGGCGGGGATCAGGCCGTCGCGCATGAGTGCCTCACCCGTAAAGGTTTTCCCTTCCTGAGGCAGGCCCGGTCTTCCCGGAGCCGGATTGAGTTCCCGCACGGTGTAATGCTTGGCGGGATCCAGGCCCTGGGGTTTGGCCGGGATCGGTTCACCCGCTTTGAGCTGGAACACGAAAAGCACCGCCCGAGACTGATCCATGGAGACATAGTTGAGCGCGCCGCGGACGGCATCATGGGGGCGTTCCAGGCGGTAGAGCTGACCCAGATGCGTGACTTCCCGAATTCGCTTGTACGCGCTAATCGCCCCGGCGCAAATGGCTTGGTCGCCGGTGGAAAGCTTCGCCAGGTCAAGATCCATGCCGAAGCGGGCGCTCATGGCCACTGTGCAGGCAAAGTGCATGGGACGCTTGCCCCAATGGGTGACGTGGCTGGAGAGCGTCATGGCCGGGAAGAAGCAGGAGTAGTCCCACTGCATGGTAACGCGGCGGACGGGGTCCGTGTTGTCGCTTGGCCAGAACTCGTGAAAAAACTTCAAGGACCCGTAATCGACGCGCCCGCCGCCACCGGAGCAAAGCATGAGTTCGGTCTTGGGGTAGGTCTTCATGGTGCGATCCATCAGGGCGTAGAGCGCGCGCACGTAATCGATCCAGAGGTGTGATTGGCGATCGGGCGCAAGCCAGGAGGACCCCGGTTGGGTGAGGTAACGGTTGGCGTCCCATTTCACATAGGAAACGCCGGGCACATCGAACACGCCCTGGATGACCTGCCATTCAAATTGTTGAACGGCAGGACGCGTGAGGTCGAGAACAAGCTGGTTTCGAGACAGCTCCAGCTCACGTTTTGGCTGGCGAATCACCCAGTCAGGGTGCTTCTCAAACAGCTCGCTCTCCGGGTTCACCATTTCGGGCTCGATCCAAATGCCAAACCGCAGGTTTTTGTCGAGAGCGGCTTTCGCCAGGGCGGCGACCCCGTTGGGCAGTCGTTGGCGGTTGGGCTCCCAGTCGCCGAGCCCGGCATGGGCGTTGGTCCGGGCATGCTTGTTGCCGAACCAGCCATCGTCGAGCAGAAACAGTTCCACACCCATTTGCCGCGCCGGTTCATAGAGTCCCGCGATGCGGTCAAAGTTGAAGTCGAAACCGGTGGCCTCCCAATTGTTTAACAGCACTTCACGCGGTTGGTGGCCATCGCGAATACCGAAGTCCCGCGCCCAGGCGTGCAACTTGCGGCTCATGGCGCCCAGGCCGGAGTCTCTCCAGACCCAGATCATGGCACTTCTATACTAATAGCCAAAAAATCCTCATTCTCAAATTCAAAAGAAACAAAAGTATGAGCAGCTGAAGTATTTTCATTAAATGGCTCAGTT